>DATCLV010000011.1:0-12265 GCA_036563745.1 Acidimicrobiales bacterium
TGATCCGCCGGGCCAGCGCCGCCGCCATCATGTTCGGGCTCGACATGAGGCCGTAGGCGTTGCCGTGGTGCTCGTTGACCCCGATGGCGTCGAAGCCTCGGACCGCGGCGTGCTCCAGCTCGTCCAGGTAGTCGTTGTAGAGCTGGTGGATCCGGGGGACGTCCATGAGGCGCGGGTCGATGTCGACCCACGAGCTGCGGTGCTTCTGGGGGAAGTCCTCGCCCAGGCCGTCGAACGGCATGAGGTGGAAGTAGGTGAACTTCATCGCGTCCCTTCTCCGGACCAACCAAGCATTTGCTTGTTTCCAGGCACTAGTGAAGCCGGGCCACGACCGCGCCGTCAACCTCGCACCGACTGCAGGTGCTCGCGCAGCAGCGCCAGCTCGTCGGCGACCGTCGCCGGCATGACCGGGTCGGCGACGTCCATCACCCGGTCCCAGTTGTCCCGCACCTCTTCGGGCGTGAGCGTCGGCGAGAAGTGGCCCCGGCTCTGGGCGACGAACACGCGGGCGACGCGCCCGGCCGCCACTGCGAAGACCTCGCCGCTCGCCTCGCACTCCTCGTGGGCGAGCCAGACGACCGCGCTGGACACCAGCGCCGGGTCCATGCGGTCGACCAGGTCGCCGAGCAGCGCCTCGGTCATGCGGGTCCGCGCCCCCGGGGCGACGGCGTTCGCCCGGATGCCGTGGCGGGCCCCCTCGACGGCGAGCACCTTGGTCAGGGCGATCAGGCCGCCCTTGGCGGCGCCGTAGTTCGCCTGGCCGAAGTTGCCGAGGTAGCCGGCCACCGAGGTCGTGTTCACGATCCGACCGTGGCCGGACTCCCGCAGGTGGGGCCACGCGGCCCGGCAGGTCCAGATGCTGCCGAGCAGGTGGACCTCGATCACCCGCCGCACGTCGTCGTCGCCGAGCTTGGGCAGCGAGGCGTCGCGCAGGATGCCGGCGTTGTTCACCAGCACGTCCAGGCGGCCGAACGCGCCCACGGCCCCGTCGACCAGCGCCTGCGCACCCTCGGGGGTCGAGATGTCGCTGCGGTCGGCGACCGCCTCGCCGCCGCGCGCCGCGATCTCGGCCACGACCTCGTCAGCCGGCCCGGCCGAGCTTCCCCGGCCGTCCAGCCCGGCACCCGGGTCGTTCACGACCACCCGGGCACCGCGCTCGGCGAAGGCAAGGGCGTGCGACCGCCCGAGGCCGCGGCCCGCGCCGGTCACGACGACGACCCGGCCGTCGAAGGTCAGAGGAGCAGTGGACGCCACGGAACCTCCCTGGTCGATGTGCCGTTCTCCCCCACCGTGACCCGCCACCTAGCCGAGGTACGCCTCGTGCACCTCGGGGGTCCCGGCGATGTCCGCGGGCCGCCCCGACACCGCCACGCGCCCCCGCTCGAGCACATAGGCGTGGTCGGCGAGGTCGAGCGCCAGGGCAGCGTTCTGCTCGACGAGCAGGATGGACAGGCCGCTGCGGTGTATCTCGCGGATGGCATCGAACACGAGGTCGACGACCGACGGGGCGAGCCCCATCGACGGCTCGTCGAGCAGCAGGCACACCGGCTCGCACATCAGCGCGCGGCCGATGGCGAGCATCTGCTGTTCGCCGCCGCTGAGCGAGCCGGCGATCTGTGACCGGCGCTCGTGGAGGCGGGGGAAGAGCTCGAAGACCCGCTCCTCGCGGCGACGCACCTCCGCCTCGCCCACCCCTCGTCCGACCCAGCTGAGGTCGAGGTTCTCCTGGACCGTCAGCGGCGCGACGACCATCCGCCCCTCCGGGACGTAGCCGAGCCGCCAGCGCACCAGCCGGTGCGTCGGCACGCCGGTCACGTCGCGGCCTGCCAGCTCGACTCGCCCCCCACTCGGCCGATGCAGGCCGGCGATCGTCTTCAAGGTCGTCGACTTGCCGGCGCCGTTCGAGCCGATCAGGGCGACGAGCTGCCCGTCGGGCACCTCGAGGTCCAGGTCACGGACGGCCTGGATCGCGCCGTAGCTCGCCGAGAGGTTCCTGACCGTCAGCATCGCTCTCCTTGCCGAAGTAGGCCTCGCGCACCCGGGGGTCGTCGACGCACGTGCGCGGGTCACCGGTGACGAGCAGGCGGCCGAAGTCGAGGACCGCCGCGTCGGTGCAGTACTCGAGGACCAGGCGGATGTTGTGCTCGATGAGCAGCACGGTGAGCCCCTCGCCGTTGAGCGACCGGATGAGGTCGCCGATCGCGGCCGACTCCACCGGGTTCATCCCGGCCGTCGGCTCGTCGAGGACGAGCAGCTTCGGCCGGCTCGCCAGGGCCCGGGCGATCTCCAGCCGGCGCTGCTCCCCGTAGGCGAGCGTCTCGGCGAGCTGCTCCGGCCGGGCCGTCACGCCGACCCGGCGCAGCAACTCGCGCGCCCGCTCCTCGGCGGCCCGACGCTCCCGCCGCTCGCTCGGCAGGCAGGCGACGGCGCCGAGCGCCGTCGAGCGGCGGTGCCGGTGCATGCCCGTCACGACCGTCTCGAGCACGGTGAGGCCGGGGAACAGCCGCACGTTCTGGTACGTGCGGGCGACACCCAGCGCAGCGATCCGGTCGGGTCGGGCCCCGGCGACCTCGGTGCCGAGGATCCGGATGGTCCCGGCGCTCGGCTTCAGCAGCCCCGTGACGAGGTTGAGCACGGTGGTCTTGCCGGCGCCGTTGGGGCCCATGATCCCGAAGATCGAGCCGGCCGGGACGTCGAGGTCCAGGCCGTCGACCGCCCGCAGCCCGCCGAAGACCATGGTCAGGCTCCGGGTCGAGAGGGCCGGCGCCCCGTTCGTCCCGTCGACCCGGCCCGCCGCACGCCCGGTGGCCGTCGCCTCGGCGCCGCTCATCGCTCCACCACCGCCTCGGTGATGGCGCGCTCGCCCGCAGCGCGCCGCGGGAGCCACGTCGCCAGTCGCGACCGCCAGGCGAGGACCCGCGCCGGGTCCACGAGCCCGCGGGGCAGGTAGATCATGATCAGGATCAGCAGCACACCGTTGGCGATGTTCTCGCCCGAGTCCATGACCTCGCCGAGCAGCTCGGGCAGGAAGGCGAAGACGAGCGCGCCGACGACCGGCCCGAGCCAGTGGTACGCACCGCCCAGCACGACGGCGGCGAGCGTCACGAACCCCAGGTCCACGTAGTAGGTGTTCGGTCCGATGTACTGGAGCAGGTCGGCCTCGAGCACGCCGGCGATGCCGCCGATCGCCCCGCTCAGGCAGAACATCGCCCGCTGCACGCGCCGCACGTCGATGCCGAGGGCGGCGGCGACGACCGGGTCCTCCCGGACGGTCTCGACGGCGAGGCCGAGGCGGGCCCGTCGCAGGCGGGCGAGCACCCAGCAGACGAGGGCGAGCACGAGGAGCAGCGAGCCCGTCGTCGACCGCCGCACGAGGCCCGTGCCGGCGGCGCCGCCCGTCACGTCCAGGTTGAGGACGACCACCCGGCCGATGAGGACGACGGCGATCGTCGCCATCGCGACGTAGTGCGTGGCCAGGCGGAGCAGGAACGTCGACAGGAGCAGCGAGACGAGCGCCCCGAGGGCGGCGCCCAGCGCGAGTGCCGCCGGCAGCCCGATGCCGTGGTCGGTCTGGACGGCGGCGTAGGTGAAGCCGCCGACGGCGCCGAGCGCGATCGGCGTCAGGCTGAGCAGCCCGGCCCACACGGCGACGTACACGGCCAGCGCGAAGAGGGCCGAGACGATCGCGAACTCGAGGGTGGTCTCGTAGGACGAGGACAGGAACGCCGGCATCGGTCAGGCCCTCCGGACCTCGCGCTCGCCGATGATCCCCCGCGGCATCGCGACGAGGAACAGGACGAGCAGGCCGAACGTGATCGCGTCGCGGAAGTCGTTGGAGATGTACTGGGCGCCGAGCACCTCGCTGACACCGATGATCAGGCCGCCGAGCGCCGCGCCCCGCACGTCGCCGAAGCCGCCGACGACCACGGCCGCGAACCCCTTGAGCAGCAGCCCCTCGCCCATGGTGAAGGACACGTTGTTGGTCGACAGCGCCGAGAGCACCCCGGCGAGCCCGGCCACCCCACCTGCCAGCAGCGCGGTCAGGGCGATGATCAGCCGGGGGTTGACGCCCGACAGGGACGCCGCGGCCGCGTCGTAGCCGACGGCCCGGATCGCTCCACCGAGCCGGGTCCGGGTGAGCACGAGGTGCATCCCGACGACGAGCGCGGCGGCGACGAGGATGTTGAGCAGCTGCGGGTAGCCGAGCCGCACGCCGCCGACCTCGACGAAGCCGCTCGGGAACGACCCCGAGGGGAACGACCGGGCCTGGGCGTCGGTCGCCTCCTGGGCGAGGTCGCCGAGGATGATCCAGGCGCCGATGCTCGTGATGATCGAGCCGAGCATCCCGACGCCCCGCCGCCGCAGCGGCTCGAAGGCCAGCCGGTCGACGACGACGCCGATGGCTCCGGCGGCGAGGACCCCACCGACCAGCGCGCCGACGAACGGCACGTCCCGTTCGAGCAACGCCAGCGCGGCGATCGCACCCCAGGTGGCGTACGTGCCGTGGCTGACGTTGAGGATGCCCATGGTCGCGAAGACCAGGCCGAAGCCGATCGCGAACATCGCGTAGACCGCGCCGAGGGCCACGCCGTTCGCGAGCTGCTGGAGAAAGAGGTCCATCCTCCCCCTTCGGATGGGAAACGTGCGCCACCACGTGCGCGCCACCAACCAAGCTCTTGCTAGGTTAGTGACATGCGCCTCACCGAACAAGGTCGAGAGGCCCGCACGTGGTCGCCGCCCCGTCGGGCGACCGCGCCCACCCCCGGCCGCGGCCCTGCGGACAGATGAGGACGAGCAGGACGAGTGCCCGCGACGCCCTCCGGCGGGTCCCCGACGGCGCCCGGATCGTCTCCGGCGGCGCGTGCGCCACGCCGCTGACGCTCCTGCGGGAGCTGGGCACCGTCGCCCGGGAGCGCCCGGGCATGCAGCTCCGCTCCGGGCTGCAGCTCGGCGGGTACCCGTTCCTCGACGCCGTCGCCGAGGGGGCGCTCGGCTATGCGACCTGGCACGTCCGCGGCGAGCTGCGGGACCTCCTGGCCAGCGGCGCGGCGGACCTGGTCCCGGTGCGCGCCTCGGAGGTGCCCGCCCTGGTCGCCGCCTGGCGTCCGGACGTCGCGCTGGTGCGGGTCAGCTCACCCGACCGCCACGGCTACGTCAGCCTCGGCCCGTCCGTCGCCTACACGCCGACGGCCGTGCGGGCGGCGCGGCTGGTGATCGCCGAGGTCGACGAGGCGCTCCCCCGCACCTGGGGCGGCTCGATGGTCCACGTGAGCGACATCGACGTGCTGGTCGACGCCGAGGACCCGACCCCGGAGTATCGGGCCGGCACGCCCGACGAGACCTCGGCCCGCATCGCCGCGTTCGTACTCGACCTGCTCCCGCGGGACCCGGTGCTGCAGATGGGGATCGGCGGCGTGCCCGAGGCGCTGACCATCGCGCTGCGCGACGCCGACATCGGGACCGCCCGGTTCGTCGGCATGGCGACGGACTGGATGGTCGACCTCTTCGAGGCCGGCGTCCTCGACCGCCGTGCCGTCGTGCCGGACCCGGCGATCCTGGCCGCCGACGCGCTCGGGACGCGCAAGCTCCTCGACTTCTGCGACGACAACCCGGCGGTCGGCCTCTACCCCAGCGCCATCTCTCACGACGCCGCCGGGCTCGGCGACCTCGAGCGGTTCGTCTCCATCAACTCGGCCGTCGAGGTCGACCTCCGGGGGCAGGTCAACGGCGAGATGGCGCGGGGCCGGCAGCTGTCCGGGGTCGGCGGCGCGCTCGACTACGCCGAGTCCGCCTACCGGTCGCCGGGCGGGCTGCGCATCACGGTCCTGCCCTCGACGACCCGGAGCGGGGCGAGCCGCATCGTCCCCGCGCTCGACACCGGCGCGGTGACGACCGTCCCCCGGTCGCTCGCGGACGTCGTCGTCACCGAGCACGGCGTCGCCCGCCTGCGGGGCCTGACCGTGCGCGAGCGCAAGGAGGCGCTCGTCGCGATCGCCCACCCCGACCACCGGGACGAGCTCGCAGCGGCCTGACGGCCCACCGAACGGGCCGGCCAGGGCCGCCGCCACGACACCGACGGTGCACACGACCAAGGAGTGCGTTGCATGCCCACCATCCACGAGCGGCGCGGCCGCTGGTACGAGGAGCTCGAGGTCGGCGACGTCTACCGCCACCGCCCCGGCCGAACCGTCACCGAGACCGACAACCTCCTGTTCTCGGCGCTGAGCATGAACGGTCAGAGCCTCCACTACGACGCCGAGTTCGCGAAGGGGACGGAGTTCGGCCAGCGGCTCGTCAACAGCCTCTTCACGCTCGCGCTCACCGCCGGGCTCAGCGTGGCCGACCTGACGGAGGGGACGACGGTGGCGAACCTGGGCTTCGGCGAGATCCGCTTCCCGAAGCCCGTCTTCATCGGCGACACGCTGACGGCCGAGACCGAGGTGATCGACAAGCGCCTGTCCCGGTCCCGACCCGACCAGGGGATCGTCACCTTCGAGCACCGGGCCCACAACCAGCGCGGCGAGCTCGTCTGCACCGCTCGCCGCACGGCGCTCGTCCGGCTGCGCCCGAGGGACTGAGGTCGGCGCGGCGGGCCCGGAGCACGGGGGGCGACGCCGGGCCCGCCGCCCTCACCTCCCCTACGGGCGGAGGCCGAGGGCCTCCGCCCAGGCGGTCAACCGCTCCTCGACCTGGTCCGGCGGCAAGGACACGCCGAGCGTGTACTCCTCGACGCCGCGCTCCTCGAGTGCCGCGAGGTACCGGCGGATCGACTCGACCTCCCCGATGGCGTGGGGGCCGCCGAGCTGGACGCGGAAGCCCTCCCGCGACCGGCCGGCCGCGGCAAGCTCCTCGTCGAGGACGGTGAGTCGCTCGTCCAGCTCCTCGACCGTGAGCTTCCAGCCGTACCAGCCGTCCCCGAGCCGCGCTGCGCGGCGCAGGGCGGGCCGGGTGATCCCGCCGACGAGGATCGGCGGGTGCGGTTGCTGGACCGGCTTGGGGAAGCAGATGACGCCCTCGAAGCGCAGCCGCGGTCCGGCATGCGACGCCCGACGCTCTGTCCACAGCGCCCTCATGGCGGCGAGGTGCTCGTCGGTGATCCGCCCGCGCTCGCCGAACGGCACGCCCGCGGCGTCGTACTCCTCGCGCATCCAGCCGACACCGACGCCGTAGACGAGGCGGCCGCCGCTCAGCACGTCGAAGCTGGCGAGCTCTCGGGCCCGGACCAGCGGGTTGCGCATCGGGACGAGCTCGACGGTCGTGCCCAGCCGGATCGTCGAGGTCACCGACGCGGCGACCGACAGCACGGTCAGCGCGTCGAGGCACCCCTGATCGGGGAGGAACCCGAAGGTGCCGTCCTCGCTGTGCGGGTAGCGGGAGGAGTAGTCGTCGAAGAAGGCGATGTGCTCGGGCGCCCAGAGGGTGGCGAAGCCGAGCCGCTCCGCCGTCCGGGCCACCTCCTCCACGTACTCGCGCCGGTGACCGGGGCGGCCGTCGAAGATCGTCGTCACACCGACTCGCATGGCTGTCCCTTCGATCGGGAGCCGGCAGCGGCACGTGCCGCTGCCGGCTCGTCAGCGATGGTCGTCGCCCGAGGCCTCGGCGATCAGGCGTCGGGGTCCCAGACGGACTGGGTGCCGTCGGCGTTCCACTGCAGCATGATCGCTTCGCCCGCGAGGACGGCCTGGCCGTCCTCGAAGCTGATCGGGCCGTAGACCGAGTCCATCTCGGTGATCTTCGACAGCGCCGTGGCGACGTCCGCGGGGTCGCCGCCGGCGTCCTTGATCGCCTGGGCGATGAAGTAGACGGCCGTGTAGCCCTGCGCCGCGTAGACATCGGGGGTCTTCCCTGTCTTCTGCTCGTAGGCGCGGGTGAACGCCTGCGCCTCGGGCACGGTGGACTCGGGCGCGAAGGCCTGCGGGAACACGACGCCGTCGAGCGCGGCGCCGCCGACCTCGTAGTTGCCGGCGCTGGACAGGCCGTAGGTCGAGAAGATCTCGTTCTCGAAGCCACGCTCACGCAGCGTCTTGATCATGAGCGTCGCCTCGTTGCTGAGCATGTTGGCGATGAACAGGTCCGGGTTCTTGTCGATGACCTGCGTCGCGGGCCCGGCGAAGTCGGTGTCACCGGTGTTGGTCGCCACTTCGCCGACGACCTCGATGCCGTGCTCCTCGAGCGCCTCCTTCCAGACCTCGCCGTCGTGCACCATGCCGTCGGAGTCGGCGGTGATGCCGATCATCGCGGTGCGGGCGTCCGGGTTGGCCTCGGCCCAGGCGCCGATGAGCTGCTCGTAAGCCGGGTCCGCGAGCAGCAGCGCGGTCCGGTACATCTTCGGCGGCTCCGGCAGCCCGGGGAGGATGGCCGAGCTGATCACCGCCGGGGTGTCGCCGGACATGACCTTGGGCTTCAGCGCACCGGCGACGCTGGAGAGCCCGCAGCAGATGACGGCGCTGACGTCCTCGTCGACGAGCTCGTCCCAGGCCGAGATCGCCTTGGCGGGGTCGCCGGCGTCGTCCTCGACGAGGAGCTCGAGCTCGACGTTCTCGCCCAGGAAGCCGGTCTCGTTGATCTCCTCGACGGCGAACTCCACGCCCTCGAGCAGCGGCTGGCCGGCGACGGCCGCCGACCCCGTGTTCGGGCCGATGTAGCCGATCTTGTAGGTCTGCGAACCGTCGCCACCCGCCGACGACGACTCGGAACCGCACGCAGAGGCGATCAGCGCGCTGGCCGTCACGCACAGCGCCAGGGTGACCAGACGGGAACGCCGCCTCGATCTCATGCTTGCCACATCTCCCCCTTGAGGAACGGGTCCACGGACGCCGCCGTGAACCAACCAAGTGCTTGGTCTAGGCAAGCATGAGTCATGTGTCACAAGCAAGCGTCAGCTCAGCATCATTCCTGGAGCCGCCCCTCGAGCTCACGGACCCGCCGGAAGACGTCGAGCCCGTGGTGCACGTCGGCGTACTCCCGGACGTGCTCGACGAGGCCCCGGCGTACCTGGAACACGAAGCAGTAGCGGTTCTGGTAGACGACACCGCCCGGGTGCTCGCCGAAGCTCTCCGCCTCCACCGCGACGAGCTCCCCGGACTCGACGACCCGGCGTGGCCGGAGCCACCACGTGCCGCCGAACATGGCGCCGAGCGCGGCGACCAGTGGCGCCCGGGCCGGCACCGGGACTCGCCCGAACATCGGTTGGGGGGCCGCCCGGTCGGTCGGGCCGTCGGGCCGGCTCCGCCGCCGACCGCCGTCGGCCCACCAGGTCGCGTGCTCGCCGCAAGCGGCAAGGACGGCCTCGGGGTCGGCATGGCCGATCGCCGCGAGGAACCGCAGGGCCGCCCGTGCCCACGGCGAGCTCGCCTCGACGTCGGGCGGCCGCCGGACCGGGGCGGTCGTCCGACGCGCTGCGCCCGGGTCGCCGAGCACCCGCAGCGCGTGGTCGGTGTCGAGGTACTCCCGGACGGCGGCGATCCGCCCGCCGTCGACGTCGACGACGAGGGCGGCGTTGTTCCGGTACCGGTGGCCCGAGGCGTGCAGCCCGTCGATCGCCACCTCCACGACGGCCACGTCTGCGGTGCCGAACGCCCGCCGGATCGAGTAGCGGCACCCGCGGGGGAACTCGCCGGCCTGGCCGCTCAGCAGGTCGAGCTTCTCGGCGGCCGGGATGGTGCCGTGCAGGGGCGATCCCCGGGGCGCGCCCCGCCCGGCGTCGACGGCCCCCGCCGCCCGGTCGATCCCGGTGTCCACCCACCAGGTGGCGTCGTCGTGGAACCACCGTGCCAGCTCGCGGGGGCGGGCCCGGACGAGCTCCCGGAGGAACGAGGTGGCGGCGTCGACGGCAGGCGCGGGCACGAACATACACAACCAAACAATTGCTTGGTTAGGCTAGCCGGCATGGGTACCGCCACGGCCACGCCCGAGGCCCGGGACGCCGTCACGGTCGTCGAGGTCGGCCCGCGCGACGGCCTGCAGAACGAGGACCGCACCGTCCCCACGGCCACCAAGGTCGAGCTGATCCGGCGCCTCGTCGCCGCCGGCGCCCGGGCCGTGGAGGTCGGCGCCTTCGTCCGGCCCGACCGGGTCCCCCAGATGGCCGACAGCGACGAGGTGATCGCCGGGCTCGCCCTGCCGCCCGGCGTGCGGGCCATCGCGCTCGTCCCGAACACCGCCGGGCTCGAGCGCGCCCTGCGCACCGGCGTGACCGAGGTGGCCGTGTTCGCCGCGGCGAGCGAAGCCTTCAGCCGCGCGAACCTCGGCCGCTCGGTGCGGGAGAGCCTCGACATGTTCCGCCCCGTCGTCGAGGGCGCCCGGCGCGCCGCGCTGCGCGTCCGCGGTTACGTGTCCACGGTGCTGGGCTGCCCCTACCAGGGGCCTGTGCCCCTCGACAGCGTGCGCACGGTGGTCGCCGCGCTGCTCGACATGGGGTGCGACGAGATCAGCCTGGGCGACACCATCGGGGTCGGCACCCCGGCCCAGGTGCACGAGCTGCTGGACGCCCTCGACGGCGTCCTGCCGCTGCCCATGACGGCCGTCCACATGCACGACACCTACGGCATGGGGCTGGCAAACACGCTGGCCGCGATCGAGCACGGCGTACGGACCGTGGACACCTCCGTCGGCGGCCTCGGCGGCTGCCCCTTCGCGGGGCCGGGCGCCCGGGGCAACCTCGCGACCGAGGACCTCGTCTACGCCCTGCGCGGCTCCCGCCTGACGACTGGCCTCGACCTCGACGCGCTCGTGGCGATCAGCTGGTGGCTGGCGGAGGAGCTCGACCACGACCCGCCCTCCCGGGTGGCGCAGGCCCTCGGCCGCCAGCGGCGCCGGGCGTTGCAGGCCCCCTCGACGCTCGACTGATCGACGGGAAGGGACGGACGACGTGCACACCACCGACGCCACCGACCGCCCGACGGCGATCGACGGCACCCGTTTCCGGGCCGTGCTCGGCCGCTTCGCCACCGGGGTCACCGTCGTGACCGCGCTCGACGACGACGAACCGGTCGGGCTCGCGGCCAACTCGTTCACCTCCGTGTCGCTCGACCCGCCGCTCGTGCTGTTCTGCGCGGCGAAGACGTCGACCACCTGGCCCCGGATCCAGGCGGCCGGCCACTTCTGCGTCAACGTGCTCGGCGAGCACCAGGAGGAGGTGTGCCGGGTGTTCGCCACGAAGGGCGCAAGGCGGTTCGACCGCGTCGGCTGGCGCCGGGGCGCGAGCGGTGCGCCGGTCCTCGACGACGCCCTGGCCTGGGCCGACTGCACGATCCACGCTGAACACGACGCGGGTGACCACGTCATCGTCGTCGGCCGCGTCCTCGACCTCGACGCCGGCGACGGCGAGCCACTCGTCTTCTTCGGCGGCCGCTACCGCCGCCTGGCACCCCCCGACCCGAACGCCTGAGCGACAACGGCCAAGTCGCCTTCGACGGAACGGCTGTCACCATCCATCGCCGGGGCGAACGTCGCCTGCGTCGGGGCCGTGGGAGCACGGTGCGCGCGGTGCGCGCCTTCGCGCGCCGTCGACGCGACACGGCCCCGGCTCACCGCCGGGGCCTGTGATGTGGGGCTCGGTGCCGCACCCCCAACGGGATTCGAACCCGTGCCGCCACCTTGAGAGGGTGGTGTCCTAGGCCGCTAGACGATGGGGGCTCAGTGGGTGCGCCAGCATACCGCCCCCCACGCGCCTCGCCGAAATCCGCTGACGGTGCCGTCGGGCACACCGGCGCGACCTGCGGGGACGGGGCGGCGCCGCTCCCCCGCCCTACGATGCCGGTCACTCGCAGACCGGGAGGGGGAGGTCCATGACGGCACCGTCGAGCGCTGCCACCTACACGATCGCCGGGCGCACGGTCACGATGCCCTGCGTCGTGCGCGACGCCTCCGCCGGCACGGCCGTCTTCGAGGTCGACCGGGACGCCGCCCGGCGCATGGTGCCCGAGCCCTTCGAGCCGGTCGAGACGGCGCCCGGCCGCTGCCAGCTCGTCCTCGCGGTCATCGACTACCGCGACAACGACCTCGGCGACTACCGGGAGGTCGGCGTCACGTTCTTCGTCACGCCCGCGGGCGCCGGGCCCGACGAGGCCGGCACCTACATCGCCCACCTGCCCGTCGACCAGGAGTTCACCTGCGAGGCGGGCCGCACGATCTGGGGCTTCCCCAAGACCGTCGAGGACATCGCCCTCGACCTGGCCCCGGAGCGCGCCACCTGCACCCTGCGGATGGACGGCCGGCTCGTGTTCCGCCTCACCCTCCCCCGGGGCGGCGGCGACGAGATGCC
>DATCLV010000017.1:0-3841 GCA_036563745.1 Acidimicrobiales bacterium
GTCATGCGGGCCATCGGCAGCTCGACCTCGGCGCCGGTCAGCACCCGGGCCGTGGCCGCCACGGTGGCCGAGATCACGTCGATCACCTCGTCCTGGCCGACGAAGCTGGCCTCCAGGTCGAGCTGGGTGAACTCGAACTGCCGGTCGGCGCGGAGGTCCTCGTCGCGCAGGCAGCGGGCGATCTGGTAGTAGCGGTCGATGCCGCCGACCATCGACAGCTGCTTGAACAGCTGCGGGCTCTGGGGCAGGGCGTAGAACCGGCCGGGGTGCAGCCGCGACGGCACCACGAAGTCGCGGGCGCCCTCGGGCGTCGACGCGATCAGCATGGGCGTCTCGATCTCGACGAAGCCCTGCTCGTCGAGCGTCCGCCGGATCGCGGCGTTGGCCTTGGCCCGGGCCCGCAGGTTCCGCTGCATGCGGTCGCGGCGCAGGTCGACGTAGCGGTAGCGGAGGCGGATCGTCTCGTCGGTGGTGATCCGGTCGTCGAGCGGGAACGGCGGCGGCTCCGCCTTCGAGAGCACCTCGACCTCGCAGTCGCCCACCTCGATCTCGCCGGTGGGCAGGTTCGGGTTCTCGGTGCCCTCAGGCCGGGCCCGGACCGTGCCGGTCACCCGCACCACCCACTCGTTGCGGACGTCGACCGCGCCGTCGATCACGCACTGGACCAGGCCCTCGCGGTCGCGCAGGTCGAGGAAGGCGAGGTGCTCGCCGTGCTCCCGGCGCCGGGCGACCCAGCCGCACAGCGCCACCTTCTCGCCGATCTGCGCCGCGCGCAGCTCGCCGCACCAGTGGGTGCGCATGCCGAACGCGGGCGCGAAGTCCTGGGTCACCTGTCCTCCATCTCCAACAGCTTGCGTACCTGGGCCACGAGGTCGTCGCGGGCCACCGACCGCTGCTCGCCGGCGGCGAGGTCGCGCACGGTGACCGCGCGGTCCTGGACCTCCTGCTCGCCGACGATCAGTGCCAGGCGGGCGCCGGAGCGGCCCGCCAGCTTCATCTGCGCCTTCATCGACCGGCCGTCGAAGGCGCGGTCGACCCGCAGCCCGGCCGAGCGCAGCTCGTGCGCCAGGTCGCGGGCCTGCGACCCGTCGGTGGCGTCGACCACGAACACGTCGAGCGGGCGGCCGGTGGCCAACGGGCGGCCCTCGGCCTCCAGGGCGAGCAGCATCCGCTCGATGCCCGACCCGAACCCGATGCCGGGCGTGGGCGGGCCGCCGAGCTGCTCGACGAGGCCGTCGTAGCGACCGCCGCCGATCACGGTCGACTGCGCCGACTCGAGCGCCAGGCTCTGGAACTCGAAGAGCGTGTGCGTGTAGTAGTCGAGGCCCCGGACGAGCGTGGTGTCGATCTCGAACGCGATGCCCAGCGCCTTCAGCCCCGCCTGCACCCGCTCGAAGTGGGCGACCGAGGCGTCGTCGAGCAGGTCGAGCATCCGGGGCGCGTCGACCACGACGGCCTGCGTCGCCTGCCGCTTGGAGTCGAGCACCCGCAGGGGGTGCGACTCGACCTTCTCCCGGTCGGCCGGGTCGAGGTCGCCGAGGCGCGCCCGCAGCCACCCTTGGAGCTCGTCGGCGTAGCGCTGCCGGTCCCCGGGGGTGCCCATGGTGTTGAGCCGGAGCTGCCACCGCTGCAGGCCGAGGCGGGCCAGGTAGTCGGCCGCCAACGAGAGCACCTCGACGTCGAGGTCGGGGTCGGCCGGGCCCAACGCCTCGACGTCGACCTGGTGGTGCTGCCGGTAGCGACCGCTCTGGGGGGTCTCGTAGCGGAAGGCCGGGGTGACGCACCACACCTTCCACGGCAGCACCGGCCGGTGCTGCACGAACGCCCGGGCCACGCTGGCCGTCGCCTCGGGGCGGAGCGCCAGGTGCCGGTCGCTCTTGTCGCGGAAGTCGTACATCTCCTTGCGGACGACGTCGGTGCCGGCGCCGAGCCGCTGGAACACCCCGACGTCCTCGAAGAGCGGCCCGTGGACCAGGCCGTAGCCGAAGCGGCCGGCCACGTCGGCGAAGGTCGCGATCAGCGCCTGCCAGCGCGCCGACGCCGGGGGGAGCACGTCGTGGGTGCCGATGGGGGCGCTGAAGCTCTCGGGCATGGTTGTCCGAGGCTACTTCTGCGCCAACTCGTCCTCCGACATGGATTGGGCACCGCCGCCGGCGTCGGCGGGCGCGTCGTCGCCCGGCACCGCGGGCTCGGGGCGCGGCGTGCCGAGCCGCAGCAGCGACGGGCGGACGAGGGCCAGCAGGCCCACCGTCCCCAGCAGCACCAGCGAGGGCTCCGCCGGGGCGCGGAACCGGGTCATCCCGTAGAAGACGATCACCGTGACCGTCACGTTGACCAGCCACACGGTCAGCGGGAACGACGGCTCGCCCCGCCGCCGGAACGCCACGACCCCGGCCACCGACAGCGCCGCCAGGCCGTAGTACATGGCCAGCCCGACCTGCGACGAGGGCAGCGGCCGTGCCTCGGCCACGCTGTCGAAGCGCAGCTGGTGGTTCGGCGCGTAGAGGCCCCAGGCGCGGCCCAGCCGGGCGGCCACCACCACCGGTAGCCGGTCGAGGTGGTCGCCGATGTAGGTGAAGGCCTCCTCGCGGGTGCGCTGGTCGAGGATCGAGCGGTCGTCCTCCTCGATGGCGGTGGCGCAGGCGAACGACCAGGCCCCGAGGGCGTCGCCGTAGTAGGTCTCGTCGCAGTTGGCGACGTCGAGGGTCGGTCCGGCCTGGGTCGACAGCGTGGCCGGGTGCTCGAAGCGGACCAGGTTGGCGACCACCCAGGGCGCCATCACCAGCAGCGCCACTCCGCCGGCGGCCGCGGCCTGGCGGGCCCGGGCCGCCCAGCCGTCGAGCCCCCGCACCCAGGCGGCCAGCGGCACGGCCAGCAGCACGATCATCAGCGCCGCCTCCGCCCGGGCCAGGGCGGCGAGCCCGATGGCGGCGCCGAGCTCGACGAACCGGCGGGTCGACGGCACCTCCCACGCCCGGTACGCCGAGTACGAGACGACCACGCCCAGGAACAGGGCGAGGGTCTCCGACATGAGGCTGCCGTCGTTGAGCCACAGGTTCGGGTAGACGGCGGCGATCCCCGCCGCCACCAGCCCGACCGCGTCGCCGGCGATGCGCCGGCCCAGCAGGCCGATCAGCGCCACGGTGCCGGTGCCGATCAGGCACGAGAAGAGCATGTGGTCGCGGATGCCGTCGAAGCCCAGCAGCGACGGCAGCGCCAGCACGACGATGTAGCCGGGCGGGTGGTCGGCGCCCGGCACCTTCACCCCGTCCCGCCAGGCGTAGGGGTGGACGAACCCCTCGCCGTCCGCCAGCAGGTTGGCGCCGTCGTGGTAGTAGCGGGCGTCGCCCTCGATCGTCGGCACGTCCCGCCACCCGAGCACGTAGCCCACCCGGATCCCCAGCGCCACGACGCAGATCGCCAGCAGGGCGAGCAACCAGCGACGGTCCCCTCTCACCATCGGGCGGAGGCTAGTGCCAGGCTCCGGGGCGCATCCGGACCGCCACCACCCGGCCTCGGCGGGGGTCCACCGCGTGGCGGGGGCCGGGGTCTACGTTCGGCCTCCCGGACAGGCACGGGCGACGTGCAGGTTCTCGGCAAGGCGTGAGGCAGAGCTTTGGGATCGATCTGGAAGCCGCTGGCGATCATCGCCGTCGGTGTGTTCGTGCTCGTGTACGGCGTGCGGTCCATCGGGGGCACCGAGGGCGAGGCCGAGCACCTCCACGGCGGCACCTTCGTGACGATCACCTGCAACGCCAAGGGCGAGGCCACGAGCGGCCCCGGCTTCCTGTCGCCGTCGGCCGACCAGGCCTGCCGCCGGGCCCGCGACGCCCAGCGGGGC
>DATCLV010000018.1:0-3052 GCA_036563745.1 Acidimicrobiales bacterium
TCCTCGACCTGACCGGCTCCAACGCCCCGAAGGCGAAGCTCTTCACGTTCGAGGAGCCCTCGGTGTTCGCCTGGTCCCGGTTCGAGGACTCCATCCGGTACGCGCTGGGCCTGCCCCACGTGCTGGCCGACCGCTCGTGACGGCGCCCGCCCAGCGCTGACCATCGCCGCCCGGGTCCCAGCCCCCGGATCGGTGGGTGTCGCACCGGCGTCGCCGCGGTGCGGCGCCCACCCTCCGGCGGTCGCAGTCGTCGCGGCGGTCGCGGCGGTCCGGGCGGGCGCCGGTGGCGTGGCGCGGGCCCGGCGGCGGGCGACAATGGGGCGGTGCCGGAGCTGCCCGAGGTGGAGACCATCCGGCGGGAGCTGGAGCCCGCCGTCGTCGGGCGCGAGCTGGGGGAGGCGTGGGCGTTCCTCCACCCCAAGTTCGTGCCGGCCCTCGAGGCCGCCGGCGCCACGATCGTCGGCGTCGACCGCAAGGGGAAGTTCCTCCTCCTCGCCCTCGACGACGACCGCGAGCTGGTCATCCACCTGGGCATGACCGGGTCGCTGCAGATCCGGCCCCGCGCCGAGGCGACCGACGACCCCTACTCCCGGGCCTGGTGGGAGCTCGACGGCGGGCCCGACGTGCTGGCGTTCCGCGACGTCCGCCGGTTCGGCCGGCTGCGGGTGGTGCCCAAGGGCGAGTACGAGGGGACCCTCGCCACGCAGGGGCCCGACGCGCTCGACCCGTCGCTCACCGCCGACGACTTCTGGCGGTCGCTCCGGTCGAGCCGCCGGGCGATCAAGACCCAGCTGCTCAGCCAGCGACCGCTGGCGGGCGTCGGCAACATCTACGCCGACGAGGCGCTGTGGCAGGTGGGCATCCACCCGAAGAAGCGCACGGTCACCAAGGCCCAGGCCGCGGCCCTGCTGGGCGCCCTGCAGGACGTGCTGCGGGCGAGCGTCGAGAACGGCGGCACGACCCTGCGCGACTACCGCGACTTCAGCGGGCGCGAGGGCGGCAACCAGCGGCGCCTGGCGGCCTACGGCCGGGCCGGGCAGCCCTGCGTCCGCTGCGGCGTCGAGCTGCGGCGCACGATCGTCGACGCCCGGTCCACCACGTTCTGCCCCGCCTGCCAGCGCCGCTGACCCCTGGGGCCACGGCGCTCGCGGCGACCGGTTACCTGGCGAGCAGCCGGTCGAGCTTGGCGCGGGCCACCGCCACCATCGCGGGGACGGCGGCGGGCTCCACGTCGAGGCGCTCGGCGATCGTCGCCTCGTCGGCGCCCGCGTCCAGCAGCTCGATGATCACCCCGTAGACGGTCGGCAGCCGCCTGATGGCCTCGGCCCGCTTCATCGACGGCGCACGCTAGGGAGGGGAGCGAGCACTGTCATGAGCAATCGGGCGCGCAACGCGCAATCCCGGCGGCCGCCCGCTCGGCCGCTCAGCGGGCGAGGCGGTCGACCACCGACGCCAGCTCCCGCCGGCCCGCCACGCCGAGCTTCGTGTACACCCGGCCGAGCTGGTTGTCGACGGTCCGGACCGACACGCCGAGCTTGTCGGCGATGCGCCGGCTGGTCATGCCCTGCGCGGCGAGGAGCGCGACCTCGCGCTCGCGGCGGGTGAGGTCGGCCACCGACGTGCCCTGGGCCAGGATCGGCGTGCGGGCGCCCTCGCAGGCCGAGTGCAGCACCGCGGCCCGGGTCGACGCCGCCCGGGCCTTGGCGCCCAGCCCGGCTCGGCGGTAGGCGAGCGAGGCGTGGACCGCCGCCTCGGCGGCCAGCACCCGCATCCCGAGGCGGTGGAAGGTGGTGGCGGCCTGGTCGAGGCGGTCGCCGTCGTCGCGCAGGAGGGCGGCGGCGTGGTCGGCGAAGGCGGCGGTGAGGAGCCCCTGCGTGGAGGGCGCCAGGCTCACCACCCGCCGCGCCTCCTCGACGGCCCCCAGTCGCATGGCCGTGTAGGCCGAGGTCAGCTCGAAGAACGGCGACTTCGACACCCGCGCCTCGTCGGCCAGCTCGATCGCCTGCCGCGCCGCCCACCCGACCTCGCCGGCCGCCGCCCGGACCAGCAGCGACGTGCGGCGCCGGTCGAAGTGCACGTGCGTGCTGTTGCGGGACGGGATGGCGGCGATCGCCTGCTCGGCGTCGGCGATCTCGCCGAGCATGGCCTCGGCCTCGGCGAGCAGCGCCAGCGCCCACGACCGGTGGCCCACCTCGTCGGCCCGCTCGAAGCTGAGCACCGCCTCCCGCAGCAGGCCCCGGGCCGTCGCCGGCCGCCCGGCGAGCATGGCGCCGGCGCCACGCAGGAGCGTGACCAGGCCCTGGAGCCGGCCGGGCACGGCGGTCGGCGGGTCGGCGGCGTTGCACAGCTCGGTGAGCTCGTCGAGCCGCCCGGTGGCCAGGAGGGCGACGCCCAGGTTGCCGACGACGACGCCCGGCGCCCACGGGCTGTCGGCCGCACCGGCGAAGGCGTCGGCCAGGGCGTTGCGCCCGACGACCACCGCGTCCTCGGCGCGGCCGGTGTGGACCAGCCACCGGCAGGCGGGGCCGACGGCCATGGCCCGGGCCTCGGGCTCCTCGGCGTCGAGCAGCGGCAGGGCCAGCTCGCCGGCTTCGGCGATGCGGCCCCGGAAGCCCAGCGTGTCGGCCAGCGCCGCCTGGAGGAGCTGGCGGTGGCGCGGCGCCTCGACCCGGGTGGCGGTCTCGGCGGCCAGCTGGCGGGCGGCCGACAGCGACAGCTGCGGCGACCGGTGGGCGGCGAGGCGGGCGACGGCGAGCTGGACGACCAGGGCGTCGTCGATGGGCTCCGCCGGTGCGACGGCGCCGTCGGCCCCCTCGGCTCCGTCGGTGCCGGCGGTGGTCGTGGCCCCGGTCCCGGTCGCCTGGGTCCCAGCTCCGGCTCCTGCCCCACCCCCGGCGTCGGCCCCGGGCGCCGTGTCGCCGGCCCCCATCAGCGGGGCGAGGATCGCCTCGGCCTCCTGCCCCCGCCGCAGCGCGGTGAGCGCCTGGCCCAGGACGAGCGCGGCGGTGGGGTCGGGGTACTCGGTGCGGGCCAGCCGCTCGGCCAGCGGGGC
>DATCLV010000029.1:0-7966 GCA_036563745.1 Acidimicrobiales bacterium
CATCGACACGACCCGCAGCAGGCCCGGCCCGATCCGCCGCTCCTGCGGGGCGATGTAGGCCTTGTCACCGTGGCGGACCGACCCGAGCCGGCCCTCGACGCCCAGCATCCGGGGCACGGAGAAGCCCCAGATGTCGGCGTCGAGCACGCCGACCGTGAGGCCCTTGGCGGCCAGCGCCGCGGCGAGGTTCACGGTGACCGACGACTTGCCGACCCCGCCCTTGCCCGACGCCACCAGGATCACGTTGGCGGTGAGCGGGACCGACGTGTCCTCGGGGCGCTGGGCGATGTTCCACCGGGCCTTGGCCATGGCGGACGAGCGCTCCTCGTCGGTCATCTCGTCCCAGCGGAGGTCGACCGCCGTCACGCCCGGCAGCGAGCCGACCCGCGCCCGGATGTCGCGCTGGATCTGGGCCCGCAGCGGACAGCCGGCCGTGGTCAGGGCGATGGTGACCACCACGGCGCCGTCGTCGGCCACGTCGGCCGACCGGACCATCCCCAGGTCGACGATGTCGCTGCCCAGCTCGGGATCGACGACGCCGCGGAGCACCTGCACCACGTCGTCGGAAGTGGGGAGGGTGCCACGCACAGGTCGGATTCTACCGGCGGGGACCGGTGAAACTCGGAGAGCCACGTTAGGCTTCAGAGCGTGAGCACTCCGGCCCGGTTGGCGGTGTTGAAGGCCCTGGGTGACAACACGCGCTACGCGATCTACCTGGAGCTGGCGCGGTCCCCCCGCCCGCTCGCCACCGCCGAGATCGCCGAGACGCTCGACCTCCACCCCAACACCGTGCGGCCCCACCTGGAGCGCATGCGCGAGGTCGGCCTGCTGGAGCAGGAGACCGACGCCCGCGGCGCGGTCGGCCGTCCCCAGCACCGCTACTCGCTCGCCGCCGACGCCCCGTCGCTCGGCCTCGAGCCGCCCACGTTCCCGGTGCTGTCGAAGATGCTGCTGCGCCTGGCCACGGCCGCCCGGCTCGGCGAGGACGACGCCGCCGAAGCCGGCCGCGAGCAGGGCGAGGCCTACGCCGAGGCCGACCGCCCCGACAGCTGTCTCGACGGGCTCGTCGCCCGGCTCGACCAGCTGGGCTTCGACCCGGCGGTCGTCGCCGACGAAGGGGCGGCCACCGTGGCGTTCACCCACTGCCCGTTCCGCGAGCTGGCCGAGAGCGACCCCGACGTGGTCTGCGGCCTGCACCGCGGCATGGTCGAGGGCTTCGTCGACTGCGCCGGCGGCGGCGCGGTCACCGAGTTCCACACGCTCATGAGCCGCACCCCCTGCCAGGTCTCCCTGGCTCTCGCAAGCGCCTGACCACCACCGGTAGGCTGCACCGTCGAATCACCGAACCATTGGTGTTTCTCCGCAGGAGGCTCCGAAGTGATCGCCCTTACTGACACCGCCGCCGAGAAGGTGCGCACGCTGATCGATGCCGAAGGCGTGCCCGACCTGGCCCTCCGCGTGGCCGTTCGGCCCGGCGGCTGTTCGGGTTACAGCTACGAGATGTTCTTCGACGCCGACCGCGCCGACGACGACCTGATGGTCGAGTACAACGGCGTGCCGGTCGTCGTCGACCCGTCGAGCGCCATGCTGCTCGAGGGCGCCACGCTCGACTACAAGGACGGCCTCCAGGGCGCGGGCTTCTCGATCGACAACCCCAACGCTCAGCGCACCTGCGGCTGCGGCCAGAGCTTCAGTTGAGCCGGGAGCGATCGCGGTACCCCGGGCCCGGGGCGCCGCACGATCGCCGGCCCCCGCCATCCCCGGCTCCCCCGCTCTCGACCCACGGTGACATGCCGTGGGTCGAGCCGTTGGAGCGCCGGCCCCGGCACCTCGGCGGCGGTGGTGGTGAACGCCGCGACGGGCGCCGGCTGCTGTTCCTCGCCCTGGGCCTCGTGGCGGTCACGGTGGCCGCCGTCGTCGCGCCACGGGTGCTGCCCACCGACTCGGCGGGGAGCGCCGAGGCGCCGGTCGACGTGCCCGACCCCATCTCCGGCTTCCCCACCCCCGGGCTGCTGACGTTCCGGGGCAGCGCCACGCGCACCTACTACGGCGAGGGACCGATCCCGCAGAGCCCCAAGGTCGTGTGGACCTACCCCGAGGACAGCGAGCGCATGTGCTCCCAGTCCGAGGTGGAGCAGGGCGAGCACTCCGGCGACTTCCTCTGGTGCGGCTCCGGCTGGACCGGCCAGCCCAACGTGTTCGAGCGCGACGGCCGCACCTGGGTGGTGTTCGGCGCCTACGACCGGAAGATCCACTTCGTCGACTGGGAGACCGGCAAGGACATCATCCCGCCGTTCGAGACCGGCGACATCATCAAGGGCACGGTCACCATCGACCCCGAGGGCTACCCGATCGTCTACTCGGGCAGCCGGGACAACAACCTGCGGGCGATCGCCTTCGACGGCACGGCGCCCCGGGAGCTGTGGAAGCTGGAGGCCGGCGCCGTCTCGCCCACGCTCTGGAACGACGACTGGGACGGCTCGCCGCTGGTGATCGGCGACTACCTGTACGAGGGCGGCGAGAACTCCCAGGTCCACGTGCTCAAGCTGGAGCGCACCTACGACGCCGAGGGGATGGTCCAGTCGAGCTACGAGCTCGTGTGGAACGCACCCGGCTGGGACCAGGAGCTGCTCGACGCCCTGGCCGAGATCGACCCCGACCGCGCCGAGGACGTGTCGATCGAGAACTCCGTCGCCTACTACGACGGCATCCTCTACTTCGCCAACTCCGGCGGGCTCGTGCAGGGCTGGGACGTCACCGGCCTGGCGAAGGAGGGCGGCGCCGAGCCCGAGCGGGTCTTCCGCTTCTGGAACGGCGACGACACCGACGCCTCGGTGGTCGTCGACGGCGAGGGCTTCCTGTACGTGGCCTCCCAGAACGAGCGGGGCTCGCCCCGGGCCGAGGAGGTCGGGCAGCTGGTCAAGCTCGACCCCCGCAAGCCCGACGACCCGGTCGTGTGGTCGCTGCACGACGACAAGGGCTTCTGGGCGACGCCCGCCATCCACGACGACCTGCTGATCGCCCCTGCCGACGAGGGCATCGTCTACGGCATCGACCGGGCGACCGGCGAGGTCCGGTGGACCAAGCACCTGCCCGGCCCGACGTGGTCCTCGCCGGTGGTGGTCGACGACGTCTGGATCCAGGGCGACTGCGCCGGCGGCATCCACGCCTTCGACGTGGCCGACACCACCGTGAACCCGCCGGAGCTGTGGAACGTGTCGGTCGTCGGGTGCGTCGAGTCGACCCCCGCCGTGTGGGAGGGCCGGCTGTTCGTCGGCACCCGGGGCGGGCGCTTCGTGGCCGTTGGGGACTGACCGATGACGGATCCGACGGCCGGGACCCGCCCGGCGCTGGAGCTCGAGGTCAACGGCGTTCCGGTGTCGATCCCCGACACCGGGGTCGCCGTCACGCTGCTCGACGTCCTGCGGGAGCAGCTGGGCCTCCGGTCGGTGAAGGACGGCTGCAGCCCGCAGGGCCAGTGCGGCTGCTGCACGGTGCTGGTCGACGGCCAGCCCCGCGTGGCGTGCGTGACCCCGGCCCGCCGGGTGCGGGGCCGGTCGGTCACCACGCTGGAGGGCCTGCCGGAGGAGGACCGGGCCGCCTGGGGCCGGGCGTTCTGCGACGCCGGCGCCAGCCAGTGCGGGTTCTGCACGCCCGGCATCGTGCTGCGGCTGGAGGGGCTGCGCCGCAAGGGCGGCACCGACGTCGACCAGGCGCTGCTCGCCCACCTGTGCCGCTGCACGGGCTGGCAGACGATCCGCGAGGCGTTCGTGGAGGTCACGGGCGGTGCGGGCTCGTCGCCCGCGTCGTCGGCCTCTTCCTCGTCCTCGGTCTCGGAGCGGCCGGGCGCCGCCGAGCGGGCCGCCCTCGAAGGCCGCAACCCCCAGCGGGTCGGCCCCGAGGTCGCCCTCGGCGAGGGCGGCTTCGCCGACGACACCGCGCCGCCCGACGCCCTGGTCGCCGTGCCCCACACGGACGGGGGCTGGGCCGTCGCCGCCACGCTCGCCGACGCCCGGGCCGCGTCCGGCAAGGTGCAGGGCCGCCGGACCACGGTCGACGTCGTCCCGCCCCTGGAGGTGCCCGACGGCGACTGGGACGTGACGCTCCGCACCAGCTGGGTCGAGCCCGCCTACCTGGAGACCGACGCCTCGTGGTGCGCGCCCGGCGGCGAGCCGGCGTCGCCCCTGGCCAACGGCGGTGCCTTCGGCGGCAAGCGCCGCTCCCCCGCCGCGCTGGCGGCCCGCCGCCTGGCCGACGAGCACGGCCGCCCGGTCCGGGTCGTGCTGTCCCGGGAGGACGCCGTCCGCCGCGGCCCCAAGCGGCCGCCGATCGCCGCCGGCGTCCGCCGCGACGGCACCGGCGTCGTCCGGGTCGTGCGGACCCCTGGCATCGCCGAGGCCATCACGTCGGTGGCACCGGGGCTGGTCGTCGAGGAGGTCGACGTCCCCGGCCCCGCCACGTCGGCCGACCTGCGGGCGGCGGGCTGGGCGGAGGCGCTGGTGCTGCTGGCGGCGGTGTCGTCGCTCGGCACGTCGGGGCCCGATGTGCCCGGCGCGGCCGGTGCACCCGGCACGACCGGTGACGCCGCCGTGCCCGCCGAGGTCGAGCTCACCTCGCCCGACGGCGCCTGGGCCCGGGCCGAGGTCGTGCCCGGCGACGACCCCCGGATCCGCGTGACCGTCCGCTGCGGCGACCCGCTCGACGAGGTCGTCCTCCGCTCCTACTGCATCGGCGCCGCCCACATGGCGCTCGGCTGGGTCTCCAGCGAGGGCCTGGCGGTCGACGCCGCGGGCGAGGTCCACGACCTCACCATCCGCAGCTTCGGCATCCTCCGGGCCGTCGACATGCCGCCGGTCGAGGTGGTGATCGAGCCCGACGACGGGCCGCCGGTCAACGGCTCCGACGCCGTGTTCGCCGCCGTCGCCGCCGCGACCTGGCGGGCCCAGGGACTGCCGCCCGTCTGGCCCACCGGGCGTCGCCTCGGGCTCTAACGTGCAGCCCATGACCGCGCCGAAGCCTGTCGGGGCCTACACGCCCATCGTCCGTGCCGGTGACTGGCTGGTCGTGTCCGGCCAGGTCGGGATCGACGCCGACGGCAAGTTGGTCCCCGGCGGCACCCAGGGCGAGCTGCGCCAGGCGATCCGCAACCTCGAGGCCCAGCTCGCCACCCAGGGCGCCCGGCTCGACCAGGTCGTGAAGACCACGGTCTTCCTGCGGCACATGAGCGACTACCCGATCATGAACCAGACCTACATCGAGGGCTTCGGCGACCACCGCCCCGCCCGGTCGGCGGTCGGTGTGGCCGAGCTGCCCCTCGGGGCGCTGGTGGAGATCGAGGCGTGGGCCTGGGTTGGCCCCGACGGCGCCGAGGGAGCAAGCTGACCGCATGATCGGCGCCATCATCCTCGTCGTCGCCCTGGTCGTGGTGATCCCCGTGGGCTTCCTGATGTCGACCGCGATCGCCGCCGCCGCCCTCGGGCACACCCTCACCGAGGACGCCGAGGCGCGTCACGAGGGCAGCGAGCTGATCGCCCTGACGAAGTAGCCCGTCGGCGCCCGGCGACGCGCGGGGCAGGCGGCACGAGGACGGGGAACCGGGGAACGGGGCGCCGGGGCGAGCGCTCGACGCTGAGCGCTCGGCGACCTGCGGCGCAGGGCCCTGGCGGGCCCGGGTTCAGGTGCCCCAGCGGGACTGGCCGAAGCGGTAGCCCACCGACCGGACCGTCTGGATCAGGTTGGCGTGCTCCTCGCCCAGCTTGGCCCGCAGGCGGCGGATGTGGACGTCGACCGTCCGGGCACCGCCGTAGTACTCGTAGCCCCACACCCGGCTGAGCAGCGTCTCGCGGGTGAAGACGCGGCCCGGGTGCGCGGCCAGGAACTTCAGGAGCTCGTACTCCATGTAGGTGAGGTCGAGCGGGCGGCCGTCGATCGCCGCCTGGTAGGTCTCGAGGTTGAGGACCAGCGCCCCGTACTCGACCAGCTCGGGCTGGGTGCCCCGCCCGGTCCGCCAGAACAGGTGCTTGATGCGGGCCTCCAGCTCCAGCGGCTGGAACGGGTAGAGGCAGAAGTCGTCGAACAGCTCGTCGCGGAGCTCGAGGTCGCCCAGCTGGGCCCCCGACACGAGCAGCAGCAACGGCTCGAGGGGGACGTCCCGTTTCCGCAACGCCCGGCACAGGGCGAACGCTCCCTCCGGGTCGAGGGCCGCCACCACCAGCGCACCCGCCCAGCCGTCCTCCGGCTCGGCGCGGGCCGCGGCCCGGTCGTCGCTGGCGGCCTTCCACGGGTAGCCGGCCAGGTCGAGCGCCTGGGCCAGCTCCGGTGGGGCCGGGTCGGGGAAGAGCAGGAGGGGGTCCATCACGGCGAGGGCACGACCGGGGGAAGGTCCACGGAGGTTGTCTACCGCCGACATGGCTACAACCGGGTGAGGTACCGGTCGAGCTCGAACTGGCTGACTTGGGCCTTGTATTCCATCCACTCCACCCGTTTGTTGCGAATGAACCACTCGAACACGTGCTCACCGAGCGCGTCGGCCACGAGCTCTGACTGCTCCATTGCATCCAGTGCCTCGGACAGGGACTGCGGCAGCAGGTCGATGCCCTCCGCCATGCGCTCCTCGTCGGTGAGCTGGTAGAGGTTCACGCCGGTCTCCGGCCGCAGGTCGTAGCCCTCCTCGATGCCGCGCAGGCCGGCCGCGAGGATCACCGAGAACGCGAGGTACGGGTTGCAGGCCGGGTCGGGGGCCCGGTACTCGATCCGGGCGCCCTCCGCCTTGCCGCGCTTCATCGGCGGGATGTTCACGATCACCGAGCGGTTGTTCCGGGCCCACGAGATGTAGACGGGCGCCTCGTAGCCCATCACCAGCCGCTTGTAGGAGTTCACCCACTGGTTGGTGACCGCGGTGATCTCCCGGGCGTGGGTCAGCAGGCCGGCGATGAAGCTCCGGCCCACCTTCGAGAGGTTCTGCTCGTCCCCCGGGTCGTAGAAGGCGTTGGTGTCGCCCTCGAACAGGGAGAAGTGCGTGTGCATGCCCGAGCCCTGCACGCCCGTCAGCGGCTTCGGCATGAACGTGGCGTGGACCCCCTTCTCGAGGGCGACCTCCTTCACCACCAGCCGGAACGTCATCACGTTGTCGGCCATGGTGAGCGCGTCGGTGTAGCGCAGGTCGATCTCGTGCTGGCTGGGGGCGTCCTCGTGGTGGCTGTACTCGACCGGGATCCCCATCGCCTCCAGCGTGTGGATGGTCCGCTGGCGCATGTCGGTGGCCACGTCGGCCGTGGTCAGGTCGAAGTACGACGCCTGGTCGAGCGGCTCCGGCTGGCCCTTCGTCGGGTCGCCGTTGGCGAAGTAGAAGAACTCCATCTCGGGCGCCGCGTAGAAGCTGAAGCCCCGCTCCCGGGCCTTGTCGAGGTTCCGCCGCAGCACCTGGCGGGGGTCGCCGCTGAACGGCGAGCCGTCGAGGTTGACGATGTCGCAGAACATCCGGGCCGAGATGCCGAGCGTGTCGGCCCACGGGAGCAGCTCGAAGCTGTTCGGGTCGGGCTTCGCCAGCACGTCCGACTCCTGCACGCGGCTGAAGCCGTCGATCGAGGAGCCGTCGAACCGCATGCCCTCGTCGAAGGCGTTCTCCAGCTCCGCCGGGGAGATCGCGAACGACTTGAGCTGGCCGAGCACGTCGGTGAACCACAGCCGCACCATGCGGACGCCGCGCTCCTCGACGGTCCGCAGCACGTACTCGCGTTGCCGTTCGGTGCTCTCCATGGATCGCATCCTGCGCACCCCGGACCGACGCCGCAAGTTCCGGCCTTCCCGTTCACACAGCGTTCACATCTGAGCAACAGCCGGGAAACGCCCTGCTGAGAGCGTTGCGTGCTGCGAGCAAACGGCGCGGCGGTGACCGACTCGAAGGCGAGCTGCACTCCGTCCCCCGTCAACCCACCCCTATCCGACGCAACCGGAGGCCCTACCT
>DATCLV010000035.1:0-1723 GCA_036563745.1 Acidimicrobiales bacterium
CCGTGATGCTGCTGGCCGCCCTGGCGGTGGCCGAGGTGGTGCGCCTGGTCGTCGAGTTCGCCCGGGCCGGCCGGCCCCAGCGCGACCCGGTGCGGGCCGCGGTGCCGGGCATCGGCACGGCGGTCGCGGGGCTGCTGGTCATCCTGATCCTCGTCGGCCTCCCCCTCGGCGTGCTGCCGTGGAAGGAGCGGATCGTCAACCAGGACGGCGGCACCGGCTACGCCTGGCCGAGCTGGAGCCCGCTGCAGTTCGAGGCCTCGCCCGCCAGCTACGTGCGGGGCTGGGCCGACTGGAACTACTCGGGCTACGAGGGCAAGGCCGCCTACCGCGAGTACTACGAGATCGTGCAGACGATGGCCCGCCTCGGCGAGCGCGACGGCGGCTGCGGCCGGGCCATGTGGGAGTACGAGGCCGAGCTCGACCGCTACGGCACGCCGATGGCGCTGATGCTGCTCCCGTACTGGACCGACGGCTGCATCGGGTCGATGGAGGGCCTCTACTTCGAGGCGTCGTCGACCACGCCGTGGCACTTCCTCATGCAGGACGAGCTGTCGGAGGCGTGCTCGTGCGCCCAGCGCGACATGCCCTACGGCCGGTTCAACATGAGCCGGGGCGTGCAGCACATGCAGCTGCTCGGCGTGAAGTACTACATGGCCACCTCCGACCTGGCGGTCCAGGCAGCCAGCGCCCACCCCGACCTCACCAAGGTGGCCGAGTCGGGCCCGTGGGTGGTGTTCGAGGTGGCGAACGCGCCGCTGGTCCAGCCGCTGCTGAACGAGCCGGTGGTGCTCGACGACAACTCCGGCTCCCAGCACGACTGGATGGAGGAGCCCCGCGACGCCGGTGGCCGCAACGACGGGGTCGCCACCCGCTGGTACATGCACCCCGAGCTGTGGGACGTCATGGTGTCGCTGGGCGGCCCCGACGAGTGGGAGCGCATCGGCAGCGACGAGGTGATCCCGGGCCAGCCGCTCGACGCCAACGCGGTGGAGCCGGCCGAGGTCACCAACGTGGAGGTCGGGCGGGAGACGATCGAGTTCGACGTCGGCCGCGTCGGCGCGCCGGTCCTGGTGAAGGCGTCGTACTTCCCGAACTGGCAGGCGTCCGGCGCCGACGGCCCGTGGCGGGTGGCGCCCAACCTGATGGTGGTGGTCCCGACCGAGGAGCACGTCCGGCTCAGCTTCGAGCGGACCCCGGTCGAGTGGTTCGCCTACCTGGTGACGGCGGTCGGGATCGTCGGGCTGGTGCTGCTGGTCCGCAGGGGGACGACGCGCTTCGGGGAAGGATGAGCCGCAGCCCGATCACGGGCCGCCTGCAGCGGCTGGCGACGGTGTCGCTGGTGCCGAGCCTGGTCGACGTCGGCCTGCTCGTGCTCCTGCGGCAGGGCCTGGGCTGGGTCCTCGTGGTCGCCGACCTGGTGGCGATCACCGCGGCGAGCCTGCTGTCCTACGCGCTCCACCGCATCGTCACCTTCCGCAGCGACCCCTACGTCCGCTGGGTGCAGGTGCCGGTGGCGTTCGTGGCGGTGGCGCTGCTGGCGGCGGTGGTCGACGTGGTGGTGCTGCGGGCGCTGTTCGCCGGCACCGGGTTCGACAGCGTGGGCGGGCTGGTGGCGGCGAAGCTCGTGGCGCTGGCGGCGGCCGCCGTCGTCCGGCTGGCGTGCTACCGGGCCGTGCTGCTGGTCGGCCTGACCTCGGCCCGGCAGCAGCGGTCGGAGCGGGGC
>DATCLV010000057.1:0-2156 GCA_036563745.1 Acidimicrobiales bacterium
CCGCGGCATCGAGGACGCACTTCGCCAGATACCCCTATAGGGTATTCGGCGGAGGTCTTCCGATGGACGGACACGGGCACCACGGCGACCACGGGCACGGGAGCGACCCCGCCACCTCCGACCACGAGCAGCACGGGCCGCCGGGGACCGTCACGGCCGCCGACCCCGCCGACCCCACCGACCACGGCCACGCCGGCCACGAGGGCCACGAGCACGGCGACGACCACACCGGCCACGGCCACGCCGGGCACACCGGGCACACCGGGCACACCGGGCACACCGGGCACGGTGCCCACGCCGGGCACGATCCCGACACGTTCCGCCGCCGCTTCTGGCTGAGCCTGGCGGCGACGATCCCGCTGGTCGTCACCAGCGAGATGGTCATGGACTGGTTCGGCTACGAGCTCGACTTCGCCGGCCGGTCGTGGCTCGGCCCGGTGCTCGGGTCGTTCGTGTTCTGGTGGGGCGGCCGGCCGTTCCTCGAGGGTGGGCTCGCCGAGGTGCGCGACCGCCGACCCGGGATGATGCTGCTCATCTCGATGGCCATCACCGTCGCATACGTGGCCTCGATGGCCAGCAGCCTCGACCGCTTCGACCTCGACTTCTGGTGGGAGCTGGCGGCGCTGGTCACGATCATGCTGCTGGGCCACTGGCAGGAGATGAAGGCCATCGGCCAGGCCCAGGGCGCCCTGGCGGCGCTGGCCGAGCTGCTGCCCGACGACGCCGAGCGGATCACCGGCGTCGGCTCGACCGAGACCGTGGCGCTGCACGAGCTGCGGCCGGGCGACGTGGTGCTCGTCCGCTCCGGGGCCCGGGTCCCGGCCGACGGCGAGGTGGTGGAGGGCCGGGCCGAGGTGGACGAGTCGATGATCACCGGCGAGTCGCGCCCGGTCCCCAAGGAGCCGGGCGACACGGTGGTCGCCGGCACGGTCGCCACCGACTCGGCCGTGCGGGTGCGGGTCGACGCCGTGGGCGAGGACACCGCGCTCGCCGGCATCCAGCGCCTGGTGGCCGAGGCGCAGGCCAGCGGCAGCCGGGCCCAGGCGCTCGCCGACCGGTTCGCGGCGCTGCTGTTCTACGTCGCCACGGCGGCCGGGATCGTCACGTTCCTGGCCTGGTGGCTGGTCGACCGCAACGTCGACGACGCCGTGGTCCGCACGGTGACCGTGCTGGTCATCGCCTGCCCGCACGCCCTGGGGCTGGCGATCCCGCTGGTGATCTCGCTGTCGACGGCGGTCGCCGCCCGGGCCGGCATCCTCGTGAAGGACCGGCTGGCGCTGGAGCGGATGCGGACCGTCCAGGCCGTCCTGTTCGACAAGACCGGCACGCTCACCCGGGGCACCCACGTGGTGACCGGCGTCGCCGCCGCCGAGGGCGTCACCGAGGACGAGGTCCTGCGCCTGGCGGCGGGCGTCGAGTCCGACAGCGAGCACCCGCTGGCCCGGGCGATCGTGGCGGCGGCCAAGGAGCGGGGCGACATCGCCCCGGCGCAGGGGTTCCGGTCGCTGACCGGCCGCGGGGTCGAGGCCACCGTCGACGGCCGACCCCACGCCGTCGGCGGGCCCAACCTCCTCCGCGAGCGCGGCCTGGCCGTGCCGCCCGAGCTGCAGGCGCAGGTCGACGGGTGGGTCGCCCGGGGCGCCTCGGTGCTGCACCTGGTGCGCGACGACCGGGTGATCGGCGCCTTCGCCCTGGAGGACGAGGTGCGGCCCGAGGCCCGGCAGGCGGTCGCCGACCTGCGGCGGCTCGGCGTGCAGGTGGTGATGATCACCGGTGACGCCCGCCAGGTGGCCGACGCGGTGGGCGCCGACCTGGGCATCGACGAGGTGTTCGCCGAGGTGCTGCCCGAGGACAAGGGCTCGAAGGTGGCCGAGCTGCAGGCCCGCCGGCTGTCGGTGGCGATGGTGGGCGACGGGGTCAACGACGCCCCCGCCCTGGCCCGGGCCGACGTCGGCCTGGCCATCGGGGCCGGCACCGACGTGGCCATCGAGTCGGCGGGCGTCGTCCTGGCCTCCAGCGACCCCCGGGGCGTGGTCGGGGTCCGCCGCCTGTCGCAGGCCAGCTACCGCAAGATGCTGCAGAACCTGGCGTGGGCGGCGGGCTACAACGTCGTCGCCATCCCGCTGGCCGCCGGTGTCCTCGCGTGGGTGGGGGTC
>DATCLV010000061.1:0-7042 GCA_036563745.1 Acidimicrobiales bacterium
GTCCACGGCCGGGCCGCCAGCTGGGCGCCGACCTCGAGCTCGGTCAGCGAGAACGCGGTCGGCAGCGTCTCGACCCCGGGCGCCGGCCGCGTGGGCCGCGGCGTCCGGGCCGCGACGGCCGCGGCGTGGGCGACGAGCCCGCGGGCCGGCCGGGCGACCTGCACCACCTGCCCGGTGCCGGCCACGAGGGCCCGGCCCGGGACCATCGTGGGCACGGCGGTGGTGCGGATCCCGAAGGCCGTGTAGGCGGTGGGGTCCGACAGGCGCAGCACCAGGCGCTGGCGGACCAGCGACGCCAGCGAGGCGGGGACGGCGTTGGGCCGGTCGGCGGCGACGATCGTGTACATCCGCACCTCGGGCCCGTCGGCGAACACCCGGTGCAGGGCCTCCAGCACGGGGCCGCCGGCCACGTCGCCGTACTCGGCCACCAGCGGGCTCCACCCGTCGATCAGCGTGACGACCATCGGCTGCTCCTCGACGCCGGCCAGGCCCATTCGGCGCCGGCGGGCCAGCTCGTCGCGGAGCATGCGGACCAGGCGCACCTGCCGCTCCCGCTCGGCGGCGGTGATCACCGCGCCGACGTGGGGCAGCGCGGCGAGCGCCTCCAGCTCCCGGGCGCCGACGTCGACCACGTAGAGGTGGGCCTCGTCGGCGGTGTGGCGGCCGGCCAGCGACAGGGCGAGGGTGGCGAGCGTCGTGGTGGTGCCGCTGCCGCCGATGCCGTAGACGACGAGGTTGCCGTCCTCCGGCACCCACCCCACCGGGTACTGGGTCTGGGCGTCGGGGTCGTCGGCCAGGGCGAGCGGCACGGTCCGCCGGGCCGCGGCGCCCGCCTCGGTGTCGTCGCCCGTGGCCTCGACCAGCGCCTCGTGCCGCGCCACCACCTCGTCGAGGTCGACCTCCGCGGGCAGCGGGTCGGGCCAGGGTCGCCGGGGGTGCGGCCGGCCGGTGGCGGCGAACGCCGCGCCGATCGCGTCGACCAGGGCCGCCAGGTCGGTGGGGGCCTCGCCGTCGGGGCCCGGTCCCCCGGCGTGCGTCCCGACAGGAGCGCCGGCGGGGCCGCCGGCGGCACGCCGGGGCGTCGGGCCGTACACGAACGGGGCCACGTCGACCGGCGCCGGCGGCTCGCCGCTGCGGACCCCGGTCGCCAGCGCGGTCTGCACGGCGACGACCTCGCCCGGCGCCAGCCGCACGTAGGCGCGGCCGGGCACGGTGCGGGGGATGCCGGCGGCGTCGGGCACGTCGACGATGTCGCTGGAGTCGCTGCGGTCCTGCACCCGCAGGGCGATGCGGAGGTCGGTGTTGGCCCGGATGTTGTCGCTGATCGCCCCCTGCGGGCGCTGGGTGGCGAGCAGCAGGTGCACGCCGAGCGACCGGCCCCGCTGGGCGATGCCGACCAGGGCGTCGACGAAGCGGGGCAGCTCGGCCTTGAGCGTGGCGAACTCGTCGATGATCACCACCAGCCGGGGCAGCGGCTCGGCGCCGGGACGCCGATGGTCGGCGAGGTCGGCGAGGTCGGCGGCGCCGGCCGCCCGCAGGACCCGCTCGCGGTGCTTGAGCTCGGCCTCCAGGCAGCGCAGCGCCCGCTCGGCGAGGTGCTCGTCGAGGTCGGTGACCAGGCCCACCGTGTGCGGCAGCCGGCCGCACACGTCGAACGCGGCGCCGCCCTTGAAGTCGATGAGCACGAACGTGAGGTGGTCGGGGTCGTGGGTGGCGGCCAGGCCGGCGACGAGGGTGCGCAGCAGCTCGGACTTCCCCGACCCGGTCGTGCCGCCCACCAGGCCGTGGGGCCCGTCGCCCACGAGGTCGACGGCGAACACGCCGTCCTCGGTCACCCCGATCGGGACGGCGAGCCGGTGGGGGTCGAGCGCCGAGCGCTTCCACCGGGCCCGGATCAGCTCCGGCGTGGGCTCGTCGAGGTCGAGGAGGGCCGGCAGCCGGATCGCGGTGGGCAGGCCGGCGCCGACCAGCTCCAGCTCGGGGTCCTCGTAGCGGGCGAGGAGCCGGGCGAGCTCGCGGGCGGTGTCCTCCGCCATGCCGGCGGTGAGGAAGTCGTCGACGCGGGTGCCCTGCTGGGGCTGGTGCAGGGTGGCCTGGCCGTCGGCGTCGCGCACCTCGATCACAGTGGTGCAGACCGCCGGGAGGCGGTCGGCGCTGGCGGCGACCACGATGCCGGCCACGGGCCCGGCCTCGCCGCGCAGCACGTTCCGGGTGGGGGCGCGGCGGCCGGCGGTGAGGGTCTCGTCGTCGACGACGAGCAGCAGCGTGGGCCCCTGGGCCGCGGTGGTCGTGGCGGCACGCCCGGCCGCGGCACCCGGTCGGGCCCGGCGCTCGGGCGACGACCGGGCCGCGTCGAGCCGGGCCTCGACCATGCGGGTCGCCAGGTCACGGCCGGCCGCCAGCATCCGGTCGACCCCGCTGGGCCCCCGCGTGTGGGGCAGCCACTTCACCCAGTCCCAGTCCGGGCCGGCGGCGGCGTCGGCGAGCACCATGACCGGCAGGTCGGCGGGGCCGTGGAGCGCCGCCGCCTGGCACACCAGCGACCGGGCCAGGGCCAGCGCCGCGCTCCGCTCGCCGACCACGCCCACCACCCCACCGCCCGACAGGTCGACCGGCACGGCGGCCCGGGGCAGCGTCGCCGCCGCGTCGACGACCTCCGCCACCTCCTCGGGCAGGGAGCCGGGCCGGGAGCCCGACAGGGGGGACGAGCCGACCGGCCCGGCCGACGGGTGGGTGGCGACCGGCGGGTCCCAGGGCACGTCGCCGAGCCCGGCCCGCAGCAGCAGGAAGTCGGCGTGGTCGGGCCGGCGCTCCCAGAGCGAGGTGCTGGGCAGGGCGACCCGGCGGGCGATCTCGGCGGGGTCGGGGGTGGCGGTGCGCCGCCGCTGCCGCTCCTCGGCGGCCCGGGCGGCGAGGTCGCGGCGGAGCCGCTCGACGGCCCGCTCGTAGCGCTCCCGGTCCTCGCGCTGGGCCTTGCGGCCGCGGCGCCGGCTGTCGACGGCGTTGCCGATCGCCATGACCGGGCTGAGCCCGGCGAACAGCAGGAACTGGGGCTGCTTGAGCACCGCGAACATCACGCCGGCGAACAGCAGCGGGGGGACGATCGTGATGACCGACACCGGGGCCTTGCCGGCGGTGTCCCGGGGCGGGGCCGGCGGGGTGAGGTCCGGTGGCGGCGGGGGCACGGCGGCCCGCGGTGGGCGGTTGAAGGCGATGGTGCCGGCCGGGCCGGTGGCGCGGTGGGGGTCGACGGCGGCGGGGCGGTCGACATCGAGGACCGGGCGCAGCTCCAGGTCGAGGGCGCCGACCCGGAAGGGCGTGTCCTCGGGGAGGTCGACGGGTGCGACCACCGCCTCGCCGGCGAGCCACGTGCCGTTGTGGGAGTCGAGGTCCCGGAGGGTGGCCCGCCCGTCGGCGTCGAGGGTGACCTGGGCGTGGCGGCGCGAGACGGCGTCGTGGTCGAGCGTGATGTCGCAGGCGGCGTCCCGGCCGAGCACGTGGTCCCCGGGGGCGAGCGGCCAGCGCCGCCCGGCGTCGACGCCGTTGACGACCACCAGCTCCCAGCGGGGTTCCCGGCGGGTCCGGGTCGGGCGCCCGGTGCCGACGTCCTCGGCCCGGCGGGCCGCGCCGGCCGGGGCGACGAGCGCGCCCTCGTGGAGGCCGGCCTCGCGCAGCCCGAGGTCGGCGTCGGCGGGCCGGCCGTCGATCAGCAGCGGGGCCGGGGCGTCGCCGTCGTGTCCGAGGGCGTGGGCCAGGTCGGCGACGGTGGCGGTCGGGTGGTTCACCCGCACGTCGAGGTCCCGCCGGCCCGCCCCGTCGTCGAAGACGATCTGCACCGGCCCCCGAGCGTACGGGGGCGACGACGCTCCCGCCCGGGCGGCGCGCGGCCCGGACCGGCGAAGGGCCCATCGGCACCGTGAAGGGGCCGAACGGCGGTGGGCCGCGGCGGGGTTTCGGGGTTGCATGGTGGGGTACGCGCCACGTCGGCGGTCGACCGAGGAGGAGCCCGATGTCCGATCCCCATGTCAGCACCCGGCCCACCGACGACCGTCTCGCCGACCCGGACGCCGAGGGCCTCCTGGAGGAGGAGACCGAGGGCGACGTGCCCGACGAGGAGCGGGTGGTCCCGGCCGACATCAACGAGCACGTGGTCGACGACCCCGACGACTACTGATCGCCGCACGCTCGACCCGGTGCGCACGCAGCGCGGTGTGACGGCGACGGGTGTCGCCGGTCGGGGTCGGTGGCTCGGTAGCCTCGTCGGGTGCCGTTCCGTCGCCGACTCCTGATCTGTGCCGTCCTGGCGCTGGTCGTGGTCGTCGGCGCGGGCTTCGGGCGCTCGGCCGCGGTCCCGGCCGCCACGACGGTCCCGACGGTCCCGGGGGTCCCGGCGGCCACGGCCCTCGCCGCGCCCGTCACCGCCGCAGCGGGGCAGGCGACCGAGGCGGTCGACGACGGTGACGACGCCGGTGACGACGCCGGCGACCCCTGCGTGGTGCGCCCCGAGTGCGGTGGTGCGTGGGCGTTCGGCGTCGCCGGGCTGCTCCTCGCCGTCGTGGTGACGGTCCCTGCGGTCGGCGGTGCGCCGACTCGGCAGCGGGTCGTCGCCGCCCCGGCCGTCCTCCACCCGGCACTCCTCCCGAGCGGGCTCTTCCGCCCGCCGAAGACCTTCTGACGCGGGCCTGATCCCTCACGCGCCGGCCCGCGCCGGCGCGCCGTTCCCGTCGTCGCGCGTCCGCGCGCTGCACATCTGCACGTCAGCAAGGAGGTCTCGGTGCGCAGCACCGATCTCGCCATCACGTTCTTCACGTTCCTCACCGTCCTGGCCGACGCGGCCGTGGTCGGTGTGGTCGCCACCGCCGTCGCCGGTCGCCGCTGGCCCCGCCCCTGGCAGGCGCTGCGGGCCGAGCTGGCGGCCGGCGGCGTCGGCCTGGCCTGGGTCGTGGCCGCCGTCTGCACCTCGGGGAGCCTGTACTTCTCCGAGGTGGCCGGCTTCGAGCCGTGCCGTCTCTGCTGGATCCAGCGGGGCTTCATGTACCCGCTGGTGCTGGTGCTCGGCGGGGCCCTGCTGGCCGCCCGGGCCGGCCGTGACCGGCTGGCCGGCGGCGCCCGTCTCCTGGCCGGCACGGCGGCGCTGCTCGGCGCCGGCGTGTCCACGTACCACGTGCTGCTGGAGCGGTTCCCGTCGCTGGAGACCAGCGCGTCGTGCGACCCGAAGGTGCCGTGCTCGCTCGTGTGGTTCGAGCGCCTCGGCGTCGTGACCCTGCCGTTCATGGCGCTCAGCGGCTTCGTCCTCGTCCTCACCCTGCTGGTGGCGTCCCGCCCGGTCGCCGCCCCGTCCGTGGCGGACCCCGCGTCCGACCCCACCTCTGACCCCACCCCCGTCCCCGCCGCGTCGTCGCGGCGCCTGCAGCCCCAGGAGGTCCCGTCGTGACCACGAAGACCAAGGTCACCCGTCCCGGTTCCCGACCCGCCCGCCCCGGCTCGACCCGGACCCGGCCGGGCCGCCCGTCCCGCCCTTCGGGCGCCCGCCGTCCCGGCGACCGCGCCGGCCGGGGGCTGCTGATCGTCGCCGCCGTGGCGGTGGTCGCGGCGCTGGTCCTGGCGGTCGCCGTCACGGCGACGTCCGGCGGCGACGACACCGACACCGCCGCCGACCCCTTCGACACCGCCACGGCGAGCGTCGAGCCCGGCACCCCGGTGCTCCCGGCCCTCCCCGAGACGGGCGACGACCCCGCCGTCGGCCGGGCGGCGCCCCGGGTGGAGGGCCTCGGCCGCGACGGCGAGGCCCTCGCCCTGCCCGCCGCCGGCCGGCCGAGCATCCTCGTGTTCGTGGCCCACTGGTGCCCGCACTGCCAGGCCGAGGTGCCGCGCCTGCAGCAGTGGATCGACGAGGGGGCGCTGCCGGACGGCGTCGACGTCGCCGCCGTCGCCACCGCCTACGACCCCAACCGGCCCAACCACCCGTCCTCGGACTGGCTCGACCGGGAGGGCTGGACGCCGCCCACGGTGGCCGACGCCGACGGCTCGGCGGCCGCGGCCTACGGCCTCACCAGCTTCCCGTACTGGGTCGCGGTGGGCGCAGATGGCACGGTGGTGGCGCGCCGCACGGGCGAGCTGACCCTCCAGGAGGTCACCGACATGGCCCTCGAGGCCCGAGATGCTGCACCAGCCATCTGAGCCGACCGGCGCCTCGCCCGTCGCCGCCGCCGGGGAGACCGGCGGCGGCGGGCCCGCCGGGGCGGGCGCCCCGGGCGAGGGTGGCCAGGTCGGCGGCGGCCGGGACCTCGTCCGGCCGGCGGTCGTGGCCGTGGCGGTCGTGGCGCTGCTGGCGGGCTTCGGGTGCAAGCTGCTGGGACTGGGCGTCGACCACGACGAGCACGCCGGCCACCACGACGGGCACGTCGGCGTGGCGGTGGTGGACGCCTGGACCGCCCCGAACCCCGAGGCGCTGGCCGTCTACCTGCGGCTCGACAACAACGGCGACGACGACCGCCTGGTCGGCGCCACCTCCGAGGTGGCCGGGACCGTCGAGTTGATGGGCGGCGGCGAGGTGGGCCACGGGGCCGACGGCAGCGGTGGCGACACGACGGCCGACATCGACCTCGAGGTGCCCGAGGGGACCACCGAGCTCCTCCCCGGCGACCGTCACCTGATGCTGACGAACCTGACCCGCGCCGATCTGGCGGAGGGTGACACGTTCCCCCTCCGCCTCACCTTCGAGCGGACCGGCGTCGTCGACGTCACGGTCGAGGTCGTCGGCTGGGACGAGGTCGTCGAGCGCTCCTGACGCCCTTGCCCGCCCGGGAGGGGTTCGGTCGGGCGGTGGGCGGGCATCGCTCGGACATGGAAGGCAGCCGCCGGGCGATCGTCGCCGCGTTCCTGGCCAACCTCGGGATCGCCCTCGCCAAGCTCGTCGGGTTCCTGGTGACGGGGGCGGCGTCGCTGGCCGCCGAGGCGATCCACAGCTTCGCCGACACCGCCAACCAGGGCCTGCTGTTCCTCGGGGAGCACCGGGCCCGCCGGGCGCCCGACGACAGCC
>DATCLV010000306.1:0-7623 GCA_036563745.1 Acidimicrobiales bacterium
GTGCACCAGGTACCGGGCGAACGACTCGACCGTGAAGTCCTTGCCGTCGCTGCGGCGGCCGGTCCGCTCCCAGAGGGCGCCGGTGGGGTCGGCGGCCACGGCGTCGAAGCTGGCGGCGAGGACGCCGGCCGCGGCCACCAGGTCGGCGATCACCGTGTCCGGGTCCTGCTCGCCGTAGCGCTCCTCCACCGCGGTGACGTCCTGGTCCCAGTTGGGGAACTCCGGGTCGTCGTGGTCGAGCATCAGGTGGAGCCGGTGGTCGTAGAGCCGGAACACGTCGCGGACGTGGCAGGCGTACTCCAATCCCGACCAGCGGTCGTCACGGGGCCGCTCCCGGAACCGGTCGCCGCCCTCGGCCCGCAGCGCCACCCACTCCTCGGCGTTGGCCCGCACCAGGTCGCCGACCTGCGCACGGGGGAACGCCGCCGCCTCGAACCCGCACTCGGGGCACGGCCGCGCCAGCACCCACGTCCAGTCCTTGTCGTCGGGCACGATCGCCATGCGACCGACGCTAGGACGAGCCCCCGGTCGCGCCCGCGGCCTTTTCGCACCGCCGCCCGGCCGCCACCGCGAACGCCGACCACCCAGCGTGGAGCTACCACAGGGTCCCGTGGGAACCCGGCGGCTCCGGCGTCGGCTTGACCCGTGCGGTATATCTCCTGGTGAGGGGCGCTGGAACCTGGGGAACCGAGGGGGTGCACCGTGACGGTCCACGACGGCCCCGCGGCCGTCGATCGGGAACGGACGCCACGACGAGTGGCGATCCGCTGGAAGCTCGGTGCGGCGATGCTCGTACCGGTGCTGATCCTCGCCGCCGTCGTGACCCTCCAGTCCTACCGCGTCACCCGCGACGCCGACCGGGCCCGCGGCCAGGCGGCGCTGGCCGTGGCCGCCGACGGGCCCGGCGGGTTGCTCAAGGCCCTCCAGGACGAGCGCAACTGGGCGGCGGTCGAGCTGATCGGGCAGGCCGGCGGGGTCCAGGTCGACGTCGAGGGCTACGACGAGACCCGCCGGAACACCGACGCCGCCATCGCCGGCTTCGAGGACCAGGTGGCGGCGAGCGACGAGCGCGCCCGGGCCTTCTACGCGCGGGCGCTCGAACGGCTCGACGGCCTCGCCGACCTGCGGGCCCGCATCGACGCCTTCGACGCCCCGCGCACGATCGCCAACGGCGACTTCGGCGACGAGATCTTCGACGGCTACACCGAGATGATCGTGCCGTTCCTCGACGCGGTGGAGCTGATCGCCGACGAGGTCGACGACCGGCAGCTCCGCCAGGGCGCGCTGCTCATCGCCGTGTCGTCGGCGCAGGTGGAGGTCGTGGCCAACCTGGTCCGCCGCACGCTGGTCTGGTCGCTGTTCACCGAGGGCGGGGTCGACACCCGTGAGGAGGTGTTCGAGATCACCCGCCTCGCCCAGCGGCTCAAGAACAACGAGGCCCTGCTCGAGGTCCAGACCACCGGGCCCTACGCCTCCGAGTGGGACGAGGACCTGTTCCGGGTCTTCACCTGGAAGCTGGTGGTCCACTCGGGCGAGGCGGTCATCCACGGCACCGTCGACGTGGAGGCGTTCCTCGAGGTCGTCACCGTCCCGACCGAGGAGTCGTACCTGGGCTACCGCCAGCGCATCGGCCGGATCGTCCAGAGCCAGGCCGAGGACCTCGCCGACGAGGCCGCCGCCCGCCAGCGCCTCTACCTGGGGCTGCTGGGGGCGACCGCCGCCCTGACCGCGCTGGCCGTGGTGGCGATCACCCGGTCGATCGTCCGGCCGCTGCGGTCGCTGGCCCGCCAGACCGACGCCGTGGCCCACCACCACCTGCCCGAGGCGCTGTCGGCCGTGCTCCGGACCCCGCTCGACGAGGACATCGAGGTCCCGCCCCGGCACCCGATCGCCGCGCCGCACCACGGCGAGATCGGTGAGCTGGCCGGCGTCCTCGACCGGGTGCAGGGGTCGGCGGTCGACCTGGCCGTCGAGCAGGCCATCCTGCGGCGGAACCTCGCCGACGTCCTCGTCCACCTGGGCCGGCGCAACCAGGAGCTGCTCCACCGGCAGCTCGGCCTGATCACCGACCTCGAGCGGGACGAGACCGACCCGGCCGTCCTCACCAACCTGTTCCAGCTCGACCACCTGGCCACCCGGATGCGCCGCAACGCCGAGTCGCTGCTGGTGCTGGGCGGTCTCCCGCCGGCCCGGACCCGGACCGACCCGGTCGACGTCCCGCAGGTGGTGCGGGCGGCGCTCGGGGAGGTCGAGGACTACCGGCGGGTCCGGCTCGCCCTCCAGCCCGGGGTGGTCACGGGGACGCTGGCCGGCGACCTCGCCCACCTGCTGGCCGAGCTGGTGGAGAACGCCCTCATGTACTCGCCGCCCGACGAGCCGGTCGACGTCCACGGCACCCGGACCGTCGACGGCTACCGGATCACCGTCAGCGACCGGGGCCTCGGCATGGCGCCCGAGGAGCTCGCCGCCGCCAACCGCCGGCTGGCGGGCGCCGAGAGCTTCACCGTCGCCCCGTCGAAGTACCTGGGCCACTACGTGAGCGGGCACCTGGCCCGCCGCCACGGGGCCCGCGTCCGGGTCGACCCGGCCCCGACCGGCGGGATCGTCGCCACCGTCGACCTGCCCGCGGCGGCGCTGGTGCCGGGCGAGGCGTCCCGCCAGCCGCTCACCACCGGCTGACCGCCCCGGATCGACCGTTGCGGCCGGTGTTCCCCGGCCGGCCCCCGCCGACCGGCCGGGGTTCGCCGGCCCTGCTGTCCCCGCCCGGTGTTCCGCTACTGCAGGGCGGCGGCGATGGTCGCGGCGTAGGCCTGGGCCCCGGCCGCGGTGATGTGGATGCGGTCGCCGCTGAAGTGCTCGGGGTGCCCCGACGAGGCGGCGTACCAGTCGGCGATCCGCACGTTGCCCCAGCGCTGGGCGGCGGCGTGGAGCTCGGCGTTCACCGGCCCCTCCCACGCCCGGGTGCCGTTGAGCTGGACCGTCACCAGCACCACCCGGGGCACCTCCGCCAGCTGCGACAGCACGGCGTCGACCTCGCCGGCGTTCGTGAAGCCGTTCGTGCCCAGGTGGACGACGACCGTGGACGGGAACGGGCGGTGGCCGGCGACCACGCCGGCCCCGGCGGACATCTGCCGCCCGACGACCGCGTCGACCGTCCCGCACATGCTGAGGACGTCGTGGTACTGCGGCGAGGCGCCCAGCATGATCGAGTCGCCCACGCACAGGGCGCCCGTCCCGGCCACGTCGGCGGGCGACGCCGCGGGCGGGGCGGGCTCGACGGTGGTCGGCGGCGGGGGCGGCACCGGCTCGGTGGCCGGCGGGGCCGTGCTGGTCGTCGTGGGCGGCGGCGCCGTGGTCGTCGTGGTCGACGTGGTGGTCGTGGACGCGGTGGTCGACGTGGTCGGTGCGGGCGCCGCGGGGAAGCCACGGTCGGTGGCGGCCGCCACGGCGGTGAGGACACCGTCGCCGTCTCGGCCGGCGCCGCCCGCGAGCACGGCCCCGGCGACGACGGCCGCCACGGCCAACGCCGCGCCGCCCGCCGTCAACCAGCGGTTTCGCTTCGCCGCGCGCCCGTCGGGGCGCGGCGGTACCTCCGTCGGTCGGTCGTCCAACGCCTTCCTCCCCCGGGGCCCTCCCCGGTCCCTACCCTGAGGTCGGAGGCAGTCTCGCAGCCACGCAGAGTGACGGCAACATGAAGGACGTCATTTCTTCGCAACGTTCGGCGCCGGGGTCGCCGTCGCCCCGCCGGCGTGGCCGTCCGCGGCGGTCGCCACCTTCGCCACGCACCCGACCAGCAGCAGCGTGCCGATCACCAGGGCGACGGCGGTGGTGACGACGAGGGCGGCAACGGCGAGGAGGACACCCCGCTGGTGCGCGCGGACACCGTCCGGTGACTGCATCGCGTGAGTATGCGAGCACGCTCCGCCCGGTTGGTGGACCGCCGTCGGCCCGGGGCCGGGCGCGAAAGCCCCGGACGACCGAGGGCCGTCCGGGGCTTTGCCGGGGAGAGCGGTGGTGAGGGCGGGCTCAGCTTTCGACCAACCGCTCCACCCGGCGTCGGCGAGGCGGGACCAGGGAGACGATCGTCACGACCAGGCCGATGCCGGCGAGCATCCAGGCCCAGCTCTCCTCGATCGCCAGCTCCCGGCGCACCTCTTCGTTCTCGATGGCGGCCAGGGCACCGGCCACGGCGATGGCCAGGCCGGTGAGGGCGGGCAGCGCCCGGCTGCGGGCGGCCGCCGTGAGCATCAGCAGCACGCCGGCGCCCAGCTCCAGGGCGCCGAGCAGCTGCGTGTGGTCGGCGTCGGCCACGGTCTCGACGGGGCGGAACCACGTCCGGTCGATGCCGGTCCGCACCAGGGCCAGGGCCCCGACCAGCGCCAGGCCGGCGCCGATGATGGCGACGACGGCGTCGGCGACGGACCACTGGTCGACCACGACCTCCCGCTCGCGCGTGGTGGTCGTGACGGGCTCGCGGTCGGCGTCGACATCGACGTCACGGCGATCGACGCCGGTGTCGGCGTCGGCGTCGGCGACACGGCGGTCGCGGTCGGCGTCGGCCTCGGCCCGCTCCACGCGGTCGTCGCGGCCGTCGTGGTCACGGTCGGGGCGGACCCAGCTCGACAGGCGTCCCCGACGAGCGGGGCGCTCCTCGGCGGTGGTGGCGGCGTCGGGGGTGTCGGTGGTGTCGGCGTCGGGCGTGCCGTCCGCGTCCACATCGCCGGTGCCCCGCTCGTCGGGGGCAGGGTCGGGATCGCGTCTCAGGACTCGCATGGCGGTCGTCTACCCCCGTGTCTCCGGGGCATACGACGGCGGCCCGGACCGGGACATCTGTTTGGGGCACCCATCCGGGGGTAGCAACCGTCCGTTAGCGGTAGACCGATCGGAGCACAGAGTGATTAAGGCCACCGCACCCACCAAGGACGACGCCGCCGCACCGCGGGCAGGACGCGGCGAGAAGCAGAAGCTGGACCCCCGGTTCGCGGAGTACCACCGCACCGGGGACCGCAAGCTCAGGAACGAGCTCATCGAGGACCACCGTTGGCTGGCCGTGCACTGCGCCCGGCGCTTCGCCCACAAGGGCGAGCCGCTGGACGACCTGGTGCAGGTCGCCATGCTGGGCGTCCTCAAGGCCATCGACCGGTTCGACCCCCACTACGGCGTGATGTTCACGACGTTCGGGGTGCCCACCATCGTCGGTGAGCTGCGCCGGCACTTCCGTGACAAGACGTGGACGCTCCACGTGCCCCGCCGGGCCAAGGAGCTGTACCAGGTCGTCAGCGGGGTGGTCGACGAGCTGCACCAGACGCTCGGCCGTTCCCCCACCGTCCCCGAGATCGCCGAGCGCGCCGGGGTCACCGTGGAGGACGCGCTCGACGCGCTGGAGGTCAGCGGCTGCTACCGCGGCGTCCCGCTGGCCCCGCCCAGCGACGACGAGACCGCCGACGCCATCACGCTCGGCAACAACGACCCGGGCTTCGCCGCCACCGAGGCGAAGCTGACCGTCACCACCCTGCTCGAGGCCCTGCCCACCGAGCGGGAGCGGATGATCATCAAGCTCCGCTTCGTCGACGGCCTCACCCAGTCGCAGATCGCCGAGAAGATCGGCGTCAGCCAGGTGCAGATCTCGCGCCTGCTGCGGGCCAGCCTCGACAAGATGCGCCGCAAGCTGGAGAGCGAGCGCGTCTGACCACGCCGCCATCCGTCATCCTGTTCCACGGATGAACGGGGCGGGGCCTCCGGGCCCCGCCCCGTGGCGCGTCCGGGCCCCGTCGCCGTCGGACGGGTGGTCCGGCGGCGGGGACGGCGGGCTCAGCGGATGAACGAGATCGAGCCGTTGGGCTCGAGGACCGCGACCCGCACCGACGACAGGTCGTCGATGCCCTGACCCCGGGCCTGCTCCATCACCTCGTCGAGGGGGAGGTGCTCGGCCCGCATGACCTCCTCCAGCAGCTCGCCGTCGCGCAGGAGCAGCACCGGGACCCCGTCGATGACGTTGCGCAGCGACCGCCACCGGAAGCTGGCCCAGGTGAAGAGGATGACCCACACGGCGATGGTCGACACGGCCAGGGCGGAGCCGGTGACCGACATGTCCTCCTGGGTGGCGCCCTGCTGGATCAGGTCGCCGATGACGACCAGCAGGATCATGTCGAGCGGCGTCATCTGGGACAGCCCGCGCTTGCCCACGGCGCGGCTGACGGCCCACGCCACGAAGAACATGACGGTCGAGCGAACGACGATCTCCACGGTGACCTCCTGGAGCCGAGGGCGGGCGCGCCCCGGCGAGCGTCGCCGGGGGTGGCTAGGGAACGATGAAGGTGTCGACCTCGGTGGCCACGACGACCTCGCCCGCGCCGTCGAGCACGGCGATCCGGGTCGACCCCGGGGCCGCCCGGGCCGGGCTGGTGCGGACGTCGAGCGCCACGCGCAGGAGGTCGCCCTCGGGCGGGTCGAACTCCCACCGGACGCGCTCACCGGCCGAGACCTCCGCGCTCGGGGCGGGGTGGACGCCGTTGACGTCGAAGAGCGACAGGTAGTCGGCGTCGAGCTCGAGGACGACCGGCGCGTCGAAGCCCCCGGCCTGCCGGACCTCGACGACCAGGGGTGTGGCGAGCCCCGGGCGGGTCACCCGGGCGTAGTCCACGTCCAGCGCCACGCCGTCGCGCTCGGCGTGCCGCGACGCGGTCCGCACGCCCAGCCAGCCGGTGAGCCCCACGGCGACGAACAGCGCCAGCAGCGCCACGCCGATCCGCCGGGCCAGCACGCCGCGGGGCAGTTCGCGGCGCTCCTCCACGACGGTGGCCGTGTCGGGGCCCTTGCCGATGATGTCGATGGTGGAGAGGGGCCGGCGGCGACCGCCGGCCCCCTCCTCGCCCGCCGTCTCGCCGGACGGCGACATGACGGACCGGGTCCCTACGAGCGGGCTTCGGCCGGGCCGAGGGCGAAGGTGTCGTCCTCGGGGGTCGCGAGCGAGTCGTCGGCCGTGGCCGTCGAGGACGACGTCGCGGCCGTGGTGGACGGGGTCGCCGTCGAGGTGGACGGCGCGGTCGACGACGAGGCGGACGAGCCCGTGGCCCGAGCCGGCGGGTCGACGACCCGGAGCTCCTTGACGCCCGGCGCGCCGGCGAGCACCTCACGGGCCACCTCGGCCGTCGGCTTGTCGGTCGGCGTGCAGACGACGAGCGTGCCGTCGTCGAGGCCGGCGATGTCGAGGTCCTTGGCGGCGCGGGTGCGCGGGTCGGCGGTGAGCGCGAGGCGCACGCGTGCCTCGGCGGCCAGGTGGTTGAACCCCCGGGCCTGGACCTCCGACGGCACGCGGGCCGCGAACCGGATCCACCGCAGCAGGTCGTGGCGGTTGCGCCACAGCCAGGCGATGGTCACCAGGCGGGAGGTCGTCTTCAGGGGATGGCGGAGTCGACGCATGGAGGTCGTCTTCCCCGCCCGGGCGCCGGCGAGTCGGTCCCGTGCCGCAGGCAATCCTCTCAGCAGGGGATCTCGGCCCACACCCGGGTGCCGCCCCGGGTGCCGACGGCGCTCCCCCAGTCGGACGCCACCTTGGCGACGATCGCGAGGCCCCGCCCCGAGAACATGCCGGGCTCCACCGGCGCCAGCGGCGCCCGGGCG
>DATCLV010000077.1:0-3443 GCA_036563745.1 Acidimicrobiales bacterium
AGATCCAGCACTCCGTCGGCGGCGTCTACACGCCCCCGAACTCGGCCTTCGGGCAGCACGTCTTCGGCCACCTCCGCGAGATCCCGCTCGGCGAGATCAACCCGCAGACCGGCCACCCGTGGACCGCCGCCGACATCGCCGAGTTCGACTCAAGCGGCGACTGGACCATCCGCATCCAGGGCACCAACGCCGCCGGCGGCAACGCCCGAGCGACCTTGTGGAAGCTCGGCCTCAAGGTCGACTACGTCGACGTGGAGAACCGGGTCGCCTACGGGATCTGGACCCGACCGGCCGGCGCCCTCCCCGACGACATCGACCTCAACGTCCTTACCGCCGGCTCCGGCGCCAGCAACTGGTCTAAGCCCTCCAGCGGCACCTTCACGTACCTGTGGCGCGCGGCGCGGGCGCTCATGATCACCGGCAACACCCCGACCGCCACCGACATCGCCTGGCACACCCTCGCCCAGGACCTCGGCGAGCTCGGCAACCCGCCCGGCCGCCAACCGCCCCCGGTCTCCGGGATGCGGGGCTGCCGCTTCGCGCTCGACCAGTTCGGCATCCCCACCACCGAGTTCGTCGAGTCGCCCGAGGTCGCTGCCATCTCGCTGCGCACCACCGACCCGGCCACGAGCGACGACTCGCAGTGCTACTCGCTCGGCTCTCTAGCCGACCTCGCCATACTCACCTCAAGCACCACCAACGGCGTCGGCCAGCGGATGCACACCAGCGCGGACGGCGACTACCAGTCCGTCCGGTTCATCGTCGTCCCGCCCACCAGCGGCGGCGGCGACCTCGTCGCCCGCGTCTGGGACGTCGACAACAGCGTCTTCGTCGGCGGCGAGTTCCGCATCTCCGCCGCCGACGTGCGCGCCCTGCCCGACCTCGGGAACGGCTGGCGGTACGTGCAGGGCAACCTCAACGCCGTCGCGCCGCTCGTCACCGGCACCCAGTACGAGCTGCGGTTCACCACCAGCGGCAGCGGCCAGTGGGTGTTCGCCGGGCTCCGCACCCACTCGGGTGCCGGCTCGGCCAGCTACGGCGGCACCACCGACTCGGCCCGCATCGGCGGCACCACCTCCACCACCCAGGACCTCGCCGCCAACCTGCTCGTGATGCCCCCGGCCCCGACGAACGTCCGGGCCCGGATCGTCGAAGAGCAGCTCGACCCCGACAAGCTCTGCGGGGTGCACGCCCGCGAGATGGTGCTCGTCGAGTGGGACGAGTACACGGCCCTCGGCGGCGCGTTCGACCACTTCGCGCTCTACCGGAACACCGACGACGGCTCCAACACCCTCGACGGCTGGCAGCTCATCAAGCGCATCCGGCCCGGCGACCGCACCAGCGCCGCCGACCACGAGGCCCCCCGGGCCCGGCCCAGCCAGTACCGGCTCGTCGCCGTCGCCACCACCGCCCAGTTCTCAGAGCCGGCCGACAGCGACTTCGTCACCCCGCATGCGAAGGGCGCTGAGCTGATCTTCACCAGCAACGCCCGCCCCGACCTCACCGTCGTCTACGACACCGAGCCCGTCTACGAGTACGAGCTGCTCGACCAGGACGGCGACCAGCTCGTGCGGATCGCCGGCCGCCAGTACCAGGTGGCGTTCATCGACCCCGACGAGAGGGGCATGAGCGACACCTACCGGCTGATCGTCAACTTCGGCCGCCAGCCCGTCGACACCCTCGGCCGGCTCGTCGCCCGCAAGGCCGTGTTCATGCCCCTGCGGAACCTCGTGCGCGCCCTCGACAAGCCGTACGTCGCCGTCCTCGACCCCTACGGCAACGTCACCTACGCCCACGTCCAGCTTTCCCGCATGGTCAACGAGGAGGCCGGCTACCGCTACCACACGACCGCCGTCGTCACCCCCCTCACGGACGTCCCAGGGGTCGTCGAGGACGGTGAGCCATGACGGTCACCTGGGCGCCCACCACCCAGCAGATTCTCGACCTCGACGGCGTCAACATCCGGGCCGACCGCTTCGGCGCCGAGCTGCTCAGCAAGGACCTCGAGGTGATCGGCGACCTCGAGTGGGACGCGGACCGGCCCCCGACGATCACGAACGACGCCACCCAGAACGTCCCCCGGTCGGTCCAGAGCCTCTACCTGCCCGCCGGCACGGTCGACGACATCAACCCGGTCAGTGACCGGGCCCGCTTCTACATGACCCTCCAGAACGGCGAGCGGTTCGACCTCGGCGTGTTCCTGTGGGCGGTCGACAAGCGGCCCGAGCGGCCCTGGGGCGTCGAGGCCGCCTCGTCGATGGTCGACCAGTGCCACATCCTCGACCAGCCCATGTCGACCAGCACCGGGCAGAACAAGGGCGCCAACATCATCGTCGCCGCGCTCGGGCTCATCTTCGCCCTCATCCCCCCGGAGCGGGTCACCTGGCAGCCCTCCAGCGCCGGCCTGTCCGCCCCCGTCGCCAACCAGCCCGGCGCCAACCGGCTCCAGGTCGTCAACGACTACATGGCCAAGGCCGGCTACCTGCCCGTCTACTTCGACCGCCACGGGCAGCTCATCCTCCGCGACGCCCCCGAGATCACCTCCACCACCCAGCCCGACCACGTCTACGAGCTGGGCGGCCGGATCATCGCCGACTCGATCACCGGCGGCGACGACCTGCTGGACGCCCACAACCGGTTCGTCGCCTACGAGTCCTCCGGCCAGGGCGCCGCGGTGGTGGGCCGCTACGACATCCCCGCCATCGCCCCCCACTCGATCGCCAACCGCGGGTTCCCCGTCACCCGGGTCGAGTCCGTCCAGGGCGTCCAGACCACCGCCCAGGCCGTGCGGGCAGCCCGCTGCATGTACCTCACCGATGGGAAGCCCTACCGGACCAAGGAGTTCTCCTCGACGGCGGACCCCCGCCACGACACCTGGGACATCGTGCGGCTGCTCGGCGAGCTCTACATCGAGACCCGCTGGTCGATGACCCTGCGCTCCGGGGAGCCCATGGCCCACACCGTCAGGCGGCTGTTCCAGTGAACAACTTCACGCCCGACGAGATCGAAGAGCTGTGGGGGGCGTTCTGGCCCCGGATCGCCGCAGTGATCGGCGAGGCCGTCGAGCGCGCCACCTCGATGCAGAGCACCACGGCGCACGCCGCCGACATCGTCAGCATCGACGAGGCCGTCGCCCTCGTCGCCATGCCCGACAACCCCTCGAACCCGATCCCCGTCACCCGAGCGACCGGTGCCGGACCCGGCGACCGCTGCGTCGTCGTGTTCGTCCCCGGCGGCCGGGCCTTCGCGCTCGGCTCCATCCCCATGTCGCCGAACCCCTCCGGCGCCGGCGCGGGCGAGGACCCGCCCGAGGAAGAGGAATAGGCAGGAGGCCCCCCATGGAAGCTGTGCCCATCGAGATCGACTTCGACCAGCTGGCCACCACCACCTCGTTCCAGGCGCAGACCGAGCTCTGCCGCGTCACCGTCCCCGCCCTCGGAGAC
>DATCLV010000088.1:0-2843 GCA_036563745.1 Acidimicrobiales bacterium
AGTCACGCCTGGGACGGTGGCTCTCTCCACCGGGTGGCGCCCGTGGTGACCTGGGCGCAGAAGATGATGGAAGCTTCCGGGCCGATGCCGCCGAGGACGATGTCCGAGACGTAGGTGGCGACGCTCAGGATCGCCCGGAGACGGAGGTACCTGGCGTCTCGGCTGATGGAACGTGACAGCCCGGTGTTCAGCCGTCGTCGGGGGCGGCGGGTGGGGCCGGGGGTTGGGCGACGGGGATGGTGAGGTTGTAGCGGAGGCCGAGGAGGCGGACGGCGAGGCAGAGGGCGGCGCCGAGGAGAGCGTAGGCGTCGCTGTCGCTGCCGGCCTCGTGGGCGACAGCCACGACGGCGGCACCGAGCAGCGCGGGGACGGCGTACAGGTCACTGCGCAGGACCGACGGCACCTCCCGGAGCAGCACGTCCCGCAGCATCCCGCCGCCGATGCCCGTGACCGCCCCGAGGATCGTCGCCTGCACCGGGCCCAGCCCGAGCTCGACCGCCTTGCTCGCACCGGTGACGCAGAACAGCGACAGCCCGACGGCGTCGAAGAACAGCACCGCGCTGCCGCGGCGCTCGATCGCCGCGCCCCCGACGAAGCACGCCCCGCCGGCCAGCCCGGCCGCCGCCAGGTAGCGGCCGTCGCGGAAGGTCTCGGGCGGCACGCCGATCAGCAGGTCACGGGTGACGCCGCCGGCGAGCCCGACGACCGCCGCCAGCACCAGCACACCGAAGAGGTCGAGCCGGGCCCGCACCGCGGCCAACCCGCCGCTGAGCCCGAACACGAAGGTCGCGGCGAGGTTGAGCCAGAGGATCAGGTGCAGGTCCATCAGCGGTCGTGGGGAGTCTCCCGCCGATTGCCCCGCTCGGCATCGCCCGCCGTATATTTCTAAGCGTTGCTAGAAGAAGGGATCGTGCGTGGCCGTCGGCGTTGATGCGAGGACGGGCGGAGACCTGGATCGGAGGGACGCCGTTCGGGAGCTGGTCGTCGACTTCTACCGGGCGGTGGCCGTCGACGACGTGATCGGGCCGATCTTCACGGAGGTGGCCCGGGTCGACTGGTCGGCGCACATCCCGAAGCTCGTCGACTACTGGTGCCGGGTCCTCCTCGGCGAACCCGGCTACGAGGGCAACCTCCTCGGCGCCCACCAGCACGTCCACGACCGGGAGCCGTTCACCCCCGAGCACTTCCGGCGCTGGTACGAGCTGTGGGTGCAGGCGATCGACGCCCGCTGGTCCGGACCGTACGCCGACCGGGCCAAGCGCCACGCCGCCCGCATCGGCGACACGCTCGCCCGCCGCCTCCCCGGCGACACCGGGCAGCACCTGCTCGACGCCCCTCGCCTCGTGCGGCCTCACACCCGGTCGTAGACCACGTGGCCGTCGGCCCGGCGGGCTTCGGGCGTCACCGGGTGGGGATCCCAGCCGCCGTCGTGGCGCAGGTGGCGCACCTCGACGCCCTCGACGAGGACGAGGTGGTCGGCCAGCAGCCACCGGTGGCAACGCCACCAGACCGTCTCGGCGCACAGCACGGCAACCGAGGCACCGGGTGCGCCCGTCGCCGCCCCACCCGCAGCCCCACCCCTCGTCTCCACCTCCCTCGTCGCCGCCGCGCCCCTCTCCACCTCCCTCGCCGCCGCCAGGAGCTCCTCGACCCCGCGGGTGAACTCGTCGGTCGCCATGTGGTCGGCGTAGGCCCGGAACTGCTCGTTGCGCAGCCCCAGGTTGGGCGACCCCGGTCGACCCCGGCGCCGACCCCCGAGCGACGGGAACCACCGGTAGGCGATGCCGGCGCCGGGCAGCCACTCCCCCATGACCTCGCGACCGAAGTGGGGGTGCCGGCGGCTCCCCGGGTACCGGCGCACGTCGGCGACGAGCGCGATGCCCGCACCCCGCAGCAGGTCGGCGAACGGGGCGGCGTCGGCGGTGCCGTGGCCCACGGTGGCGAGGCAGAGGTCGGTCGTCATCGACTATTATTTCTACTTGTTACTGGATCAAATGTTGGAGGTGGCATGGCTGCGACCGCTCTTCCCGCCGAGCAGGACCCGCCCCGCGTGGGTCGCGGGGCCGTCATCGGGTACCTCGTCGGCTTCACCGTCCTCACCGCTGCCATCACGGTCGCCGGCACCCTGGGCGGCCTCGGCTGGCAGGCCGCGCTGGGCCTCGGCGCCTTCGTCGGGATGTGGGGCGGCGGCGGGTTCGGCTTCATGCTCGGTGGCACCCTGCCCTTCGCCCGCCACCTCGACGGTTGACGCGGGTCGGGGCCCGACCGACGCTCCCATGACCGCCGCCGTCGTGACCACCGTCGGACGCGGCAGACTCGGGAGCCTCGGACCCCGGCCGCCGGGACGGCAGATCGAGCAGCCATGACGACCACCACCTTGCAGGAGCAGGCCCGAGCGCTCGGTGACCCCACCCGCCACGCGATCTACCGCCGGATCGTCGAAGCCGGGCACCCCGTCGGGATCGCCGAGCTCAACGAGCAGTTCCCCTTCAACCACAACGCCATCCGGCAGCACGTCGCCAAGCTGCTCGCCGCCGGGCTCGTCCTCGAGTCCCGGGCGCCGAGCCCGGGGCGGGGCCGCCCCCGCCTCGTCTACGAGCCGAACCCGGCGGTGGCGACCCCCTGGGGGTCCGGCGGGCCCTACGAGCGGCTGAGCCGCCTGCTCCTCGAGATCATCCGCACGGGCCTCGGCGCCGAGGAGGTCGGGCGGCGGGCCGCCGACGAGTTCCGGATCCCGGTGCCGACGGGGGACGCCGTCGCCGACATCGGCGCCGCCATGCGCCGCCAGGGGTTCGAGCCCGAGGTGCAGCGGTCCGGGCCCGGCGACGAGGTCGACATCGTCC
>DATCLV010000118.1:0-2890 GCA_036563745.1 Acidimicrobiales bacterium
CATCCTCGGCGGCGACGTCCTCGACGTCACGGTCGTTGACGTCGACACCACCACCAACCACCCCAACGGCACCCGCTTCCAGCTCTTCGCCCGCCTCGAACCCAACAGCGGCGGCGACTACTGCCTCTTCGGGCTTCGGGCCGCCGGCTCCGGCTCCTGCCAAGCCATCTCCTACGACGACCCCGTCGTAGGCAAGAACCTCGTCACCCTCCGCGCCGAACGCCGATGACCGCCACCGACACCCTCCCGACCGCGTGGCGGGCCCACTACCGCAACGCCTACGCCATCGGCGAAGACCTCTTCGTCATCCGCGGGCGCAACAACCGGGCCCGCCGCCGGGTCCCGCTCATCTGGTGCCACGGCGCCCTCGACACCGCCCTCAGCACCCGCGACGGCGTCGTCTACCGGCGCCTCGTCGAGATCGCCCACATCGCCGGTGTCACCGTCCTCGCCGCCGACCTCGGCGGCACCCTCACCTGGGGCAACGACACCAGCATCGAACGCATCGACAGCCTCATCGCCTGGGCCGCCGACAACCTCGACGTCCGCACCGACCTCGTCGCCATCGCCGGCGACTCCATGGGCGGCCTGCTCGGCCTCAACTGGGCGTGGCGCAACCACACCCGCGTCGCCGCCATGTGGTTCCGGGCCCCGTGCGTCGCGCTCGAGGCTTTCCACGACTCCCACGGCGGCTTCGCCGGCACGATCGAGGCCGCCTACGGCGGTGAAGCCGGCTACCTCTCCGCGCTTCCGGACCACGACCCCGTCCAGAACACCTTGCCCATCCGCGGGATGCGGCACCTGCTCCGCATCGACGCCCAAGCCGACGACGAGCTCATCGACCCCCAGTGGATCCGGGACTACGCCGCCGATGTCGGCATCGACGTCCACTGGCACCCCGGCACGCACATCGACGCCCTGCGCGTCCCCAGGCACCTCGAGGCGGCAGAGTTCCTCGCCGACCTGATCCCCGACGGCGCCGGCGTCTGGGTGCCGCCCCCGCCGCCGCCACCGAGCCCGATCGCTCTCGGTGTCCCTCTGATCGGCGCACACAGCGTCGAGGCCGGCGGCCTCACCTCCGTGTCGATCCCCGAGCCGGCGGCCGCGGACGACCCTACGGTCGCCCAGGGTCTCGCCGTCGGCGACCACCTCATCGCCGCCATCGCGTGGGACGCGTCCGGCGGCGCCACGCTCTCTCTGCCCTCCGGCCAAGAGACCCAGTGGGTCGACCTCATCCCCGAGACCACGCTCGGCACCCGCCGCCTCCGCGTCCTCGCCCGCGACCGCCGGGCCGGCGACGACGACACCTACGACTTCACCCTCAGCGTCAACGCCAGCCACCGGGCCACCCTCGCCGTCGTCCGCGGCGCCAAGGCCATCTCGGACTGGACCGCCGGCACTGTCGGCACCCGCGCCGGCGGCTCCGGCACCTCCACCACCACCATCGCCCCCTCGGTCACCACCGACACCGAGAACAACCGGGTGCTCAGCGTCGCCGCCGAAGCCACCGGCGCCGGCTCCGGCGCCGGAGAGCTCGTCTCCGTCGACGGCGCCGGCCTCTGGTTCTTCGCCGAGGTCGGCGGCGCGGGCTCGAGCGCCATCGAGACCATCGCCGTCGCCGAGATCGAACAGGTCGAACCCGGCGCCACCGCCCCGGTCACGTTCACCTACCAGAACCCCCAGACCAACAACGGCGCCGCCGTCCAGATCGCTATCCCTGGCGCCACCATCCCCGCCGGCGGCTGGACCATCGACGACCTCCTCAACGACAGCCCGTTCACCATCGCTCACCGCTGCCACGGCGGCTGGTGGCCCGAGAACACCCTCTACGCCGCCCAGCAGGCCGCGTACGTCAGCAAGGTCCTCGACATCGACGTGTGGCGCACCGCCGACGGCGTGTTCGTCTGCCACCACGACCAGTCCACCAACCGCATGACCGGCGTCGACCTCGACATCCCCAGCAGCTCGTGGGCCGAGCTGCAGGACCTCATGAACCAGCCCGACGAGTGCATCGACACCGACCAGCCGGCCCGGCCCATGGCCCGCCTCGAGCAGATCCTCGACAACTTCCCGAACCACATCATCTCGATCGAGATGAAGGGCCCCGGCTCCGCCTCCATGGCCCCGTTCCTCGACCTGCTCGACACCTACGACCGCAAGGACCGGTCATCATCCAGATGTTCGCCGGCGGGCAGAGCCAGCTCACCCAGGCCAAGGCCCGCGGCTACACCACCTGGGCCAACGCCTTCGACGAAGAGATCACCGACCACCCCGAATGGTTCGGCTCCAACGTCGACCTCGTCGGCCTCAACTGGGACGCCACCGACGAGCAATGGGAGGCCGCCGTCTCCTACGGCAAACCGACGATCGGGCACGTCATCGGCAGCCTCGCCCAGGCCCTCACCGCGATCAGCCAGGGCGCCAACGGGCTCACCATCTCTCGCTGGTGACCCCCGGCTGACCACCGGCCCCCTGTCCGCCCCGTAGGGCGGGCCATAGACCACACGAGCAAGGAGGACCTGTCATCGTGGTCGATTGCCTCAACCTCCCGGCCGGGGAGGTGGTCCCGTCCACCTGCCGGCCCGTCCGCGTCCCCGTCCGGCCGACACCGTCCCCGCTCGGCACGCCCGAGATGCTCGCCGCGGCGGCTGTCGGCGCCGCCGTCGATCAAACCGCCGCCCGCGTCCTTGAGGACCGCTGGCTCCAGTTCATCCGCGACTGCGGCTCGGATGAGCCGCCCAGCGGCTGGACCTACCTGGGTGGCGACGTCACCGACTGCTACTACTCGGCCGGCGCGGACGACCTCGTGTGGATCGGCGCCGACTGGTTCGCCGGCACCACCATCGGCGACGACGACACCTACAACGGCGCCGCGCTCCCGTACCGCAAC
>DATCLV010000137.1:0-1628 GCA_036563745.1 Acidimicrobiales bacterium
GCCCCGATCGCGGGAGCTCGAACGGTGTGTCGGTCGACGACGGTGTCGATCGGTTGTCAGTCACAGTGGCTGTCCTTCCTGGCCGAGCAGTCGCTCAGCCTGTCAGGCCAGCCCGGTTCCACCGTCTATCTGACACTCCCGTTCCGGGGGAGCGTCGGTGCGCCGTCTTCTGCCCGGCCACCGGAACGTCCGACAACGAGGCTTGCAGCTGGTCAACGGCGGCGGCCGTAGAGACGGTCGCCAGCGTCGCCGTTGGTGGACGGAATGAGGCGCCCGTAGGGATCGACTCCTGCGGCGAGACGCGCGGGGACAAGTCGGGCGCGCGGGTGATCGTGCCCGATCGTGGCAAGCCCTTCGGGAGCGGCAAGTGCGGCGAGGACGGTCACGTCCGCCTGGTGACCGCGTGCGGCAAGGTCGTCGAGCAAGGCGACGAGGGTGTCGCCGTGTGCGATGACGACGTCGAGGACGACGAGAGGCTCGTCTGGGTGGGGGGTTCGGTCGGGACGCCACCATCGGACGGCGACCCGGCGGCGATCTTCACCTCGCTCCGTTCCGACGAGGAGTGTCGGTCGTGGACCCATGACGTCGAGCACGCCAGGCAGCAGCGCGAGACCAGCGCGGAGGATCGGGAGCACGGTGGCATGGGCATACGGCGCGGCATAAGTAGCGAGGGCGGATCCCACGGTCCAGATCGCGGCCCGGCACCCGGCCGTGCTGGTGTCGGGGTGGCAGAACTCGTCAAGTGCGTCGTCGACGTTCATTGCGAGTTCCCGAGCCGGGCCAGTGCCCCAGGCCGCTCACAATGGCCGAGCAGCTGGGCCGCTTCGGTGAAGAGGTTGGCTCGGGCATAGTCGACGTAGTCGAGGTGGTCCAGGACGCGGGCGGCGAGCCGACGCTCGGGTTCGCTGAGGCTCCCGTCGCGCAGGAGCCGTGAGACGGCGATGCGGTAGGAGAGGCGGTGCGCCCGGTTCTTCAGCGTGTTGACGAGTCGCCATCGCGCCCCGGGCGGGGTCCAGAGGCGCCCGTCGACCTCTGGACCCCTGGATCGCCACGGGCGGCCGTCGGGCGGAGGCGGAGGTGCCCCGGCATCGGGTACGACGTTGTCCCGTGCTCGGGGCACCTCCGTTGTCGCCCGGTGAGACGGACCCGGGCGAGACCCGCGCGGGCCGGCACCTGGGGAAGGCGGGGTCGGGCGCTGCCTCACCCGGACCCCGCTGGCTGTGGTGCTCGGCCCGCGCGGGCGACCAAGGCGGCGCCGCCCGACGGCGACCGCCTCGTGGAGCAGGTGCGTGCTGATGGCGTCGGGCGTCGTCATCGTTGTCGTCCCGCTCCTCTGCGGGGGTTGTTCAGTGGCAGGGTGGCGCCGGGGTCGACGAGAGACCCCGGGCGCTACCCCTGCCGTCGCCCGGGTCGGCGGTAGCCCCGGGCGAGACCGGTGGAACGCGGATACGAATGACCGGCGCCGGCCGTTCCTCTCGATGGCGCGGCCTGCCGGGATCCGCATTGCCGGCGCGCCGCCACGGCGGCGTCGCGAGGTGTCGCACGACGACCCTCGCCGTGAGGGAGCAGACAGCGACGGCCCAGCAGACCAAGCCCAAGGCTCCGGCGTAGACGGCGTAGCGCAGCAC
>DATCLV010000138.1:0-7365 GCA_036563745.1 Acidimicrobiales bacterium
CCTGGATGGCGTGGCCGTACTCGTGGGCGAAGACGATGCCGATCGTGAACGGGTGGAACTGCTCGGCGAGGAACGGGATCAGCCGCGCCTCGTCGGCGGCGATGATGTCCGACTCCGGGCAGTAGAAGGCGTTGTCGGCGATCTCCTCGTAGGTCGGCCGCGGGTTGCCGCATGGCGGCATCTCGGTGTTCGGCCCGTAGCCGTAGTAGGCCTGCACGGGCTCGAACGGGCCGCCGTAGAGGTCGGGGTAGGTCTCCTCCCAGAACGCCTCGACGTCGCGGATCGCGTCGTCGACCACCTCGTCCAGGTCGTCGGGGGTCTCGGGCTGCTCGATGTCGGTGTCGTCGGGGCCCTGCGGCCCGGGGGCGCCGATGACGAGGGGGTTGTCGCCCGACTCCTGGGCGCACGCCCCGGCGACCAGCAGCGCCGCGGCGGCCAACCCGAGCACGAGCTTGGAAACGGCTGACCTGGACATGTACCTCGGAACCTCGCCCCTCTCCGTGGTGCCACCTCCGCCGCGGGCACCGAGCGCCCACAAGCTAGTGGCTGGTGGGCGGCGCTCCGCATTCACCCCCGTTAGCTTGCGGGTGTGAGCGAGCACCAGGTCGACGGCGACGCTCGGCCCGAGGACGACGGCGGCGTGCGGCCCGAGGGCTACCCCGCCCGCTGGGAGGCCGACGTCGTGCTGTCCGACGGCGGGACCGTCCACGTGCGGCCGATCCTGCCCGCCGACGGCGACCGCATCCGCGCCTTCCACGCCCGGCAGTCCCCGGAGAGCATCTACCTCCGCTACTTCACCGCGCACCCGACGCTGTCGGACCGGGAGGTCGAGCAGCTCACCCACGTCGACTACGAGGACCGGATGGCGTTCGTCGCCCTGCGCGACGACGTGATGGTGGGCGTCGCCCGCTACGACCGCTGGCCCGGCCGCTCCGACGCCGAGGTGGCGTTCTTCATCGACGAGGGCCACCGGGGCCGGGGCATGGCGACCCTGCTGCTGGAGTACCTGGCGGCCGCAGCCCGCGAGGTCGGCATCACCGGCTTCACGGCGACGGTGCTGCCGGTGAACCGGCGGATGGTGGCGGTGTTCCGGCAGGCCGGCTTCGAGGTGTCGAGCAGCTACGAGGAGGGCGTCATCGAGGTGCGCCTCGACCTGCAGCCGACGCCCGAGGCCACCGCGGCCATCGAGGCCCGGGCCAACCGGGCCGAGGCCACGTCGGTGCGCCTGCTGCTGGAGCCCCGGTCGGTGGCGGTGGTGGGTGCCAGCCGCCAGCGGGGGAGCGTGGGCCACGACGTGCTCCGCAACCTGCTCCGGCACGAGCTCAAGGGGCCGGTGTACCCGGTGAACCGGGCCGCCGAGCACGTGGCCGGCGTGCGCGCCTACCCGTCGCTGGGGGCGATCGGGGAGGCCGTCGACCTGGCGGTCATCTGCGTGCCGGCCGCCGAGGTGCCCGCCGCGGTCGAGGACTGCGGCCGCCACCAGGTGCCGGCGGTGGTCGTGCTGTCGGCGGGGTTCGCCGAGGCCGGGCCCGACGGCGAGGAGCTCGGGGCGGCGACGCTGGCGGCCGCCCGCCGCTTCGGCATCCGCCTCCTGGGCCCCAACTGCCTGGGCGTGATCAACACCGACCCGGAGATCCGCCTCCACGCCACGTTCGCCACGCCCGAGCCCCGACCGGGGTCGGTGGCCCTGCTGGCGGAGTCGGGGACGATCGGCGGCGTCGTGCTCGACCACATGGCGTCGGTGGGGCTGGGCATCTCGTCCTTCGCGGCGATCGGCAACCGGGCCGACGTCTCCGCCAACGACATGCTCCAGTACTGGTCGCAGGACCCCCGCACCGAGATCGTGCTGCTGAACCTGGAGTCGTTCGGCAACCCGCGCAAGTTCAGCCGCATCGCGCGGGCGCTGGCCCGCAGCAAGCCGGTGGTGGCGGTGAAGAGCGGCCTGTCCGCCCGGGCCTACCCGGACGACGTGACCGGCGGCGCCGACGGGGGCACGGGCACGGGCGTCGGCTCGGCCTCGGCGTCCGGCACGGGTTCCGGCACCGGCGCGGGCGAGACGGCCGGCACGGGCGCGGGCACGGCGAACGGGTGGAACGCCGGGCGACCCCCCGCCGCCGACGCAGCGATCACCTCGACCCCGGTCGGGGCGCTGCTGCGCCAGACCGGCGTCATCCACGTCGACACCCTGCAGCGGCTCATCGACGTCGCCCGGGTGCTCGACGCCGTCCCCCAGCTGCCCGCCGGCCCCCGGGTGGCGGTGGTGGGGAACGCCGGCGGCTCGCTCGTCACCGCCGCCGACGCCTGCGTGGCGGCCGGCATGACCCTGGCCGACCCCGACCCGTCGGTCCACGAGCACCTCGGCGTCGGCCCGACCCGGCTGCGCCACAACCCGCTCGACCTGGGCTTCCAGGCCCGGGTGGCCGACTTCGAGGCGGCGCTCACCAGCCTGGTGGCCGACCCGGGCGTCGACAGCGTCCTCGTCGTGTGCGCCCCCTCGCCCGGCAACCGGACCGCCGACTTCGAGCGGGCGATCCGCACGGCCCGGGCCACGTCGCCCGGGACGCCGGTGGTGGCGTCGATCTTCGGGCCGCACTCCCCGGTGATCCGCGACCTCAGCTCCGTGACGCCCGTCTTCGACTTCCCGGACGCCGCGGCCTACGCCCTGGGCCAGGTCACCCGGTACGCGGCCTGGCGGGCCGAGCCCGAGGGCGAGGTGGTCGTCCCCGACGGCGCGTCGCCGGCCGAGGCCCGTGCCGCGGCGACCGCGGTGACCGGCGCCTTCGGGGCCGGGTGGCTGCCGCCCGACGAGGTGGCCCGGCTGCTCGGAACGGTGGGGGTCACGCCGGTGCCGGCCCGCCTGGTGGACGGCGTCGACGAGGCCGTGGCCGCCGCCAACGACCTGGGCTACCCGGTGGCGGTGAAGACCCTGCACCGGGAGCACCACCTGGCCAAGAGCGAGGCGGCGGGCCTCGCCCTCGACGTCCACGGCGACGACGACCTGCGGGCCACCTGCGCCCGGCTCACCCGCGCCCGCGGCGACGCGGCGTTCCCGGCGGTGGTGCAGTCGATGGTGGCGCCGGGGGTGGACGTGGCGATCAGCGTGGCCGGGCACCCGCTGGTCGGGCCGGTGCTGCGCCTGGGCCCCGGCGGGGTGGCGACCCGGGTGGCGTCGTCGCAGGTGCAGGTGCTCCCGCTGACCGACCGGGACGCCGCCCGCTGCGTGGCTTCCTCGGCGGTGGCGCCGCTGCTCGACGACGGCGCCCGGGCGGCGCTGGAGGACCTGCTCCTGCGCGTGGGCGCCCTGGTGGAGGCGGCCCCGGAGGTGGAGGAGCTGGTGCTGAACCCGGTGATCCTCTCCGGCGGGACCGCCCACGTGACCGACGCCGAGGTCTGGGTCGCCCCCCGCGACCGCGACCGGGTCCCCCCGGTCCGGAGACTCTGATCCTGCGCTCGCCGGCCCGGCGTGCGTCGCAGGCGTTCGGTCGCCGGGCACGCCCGACCGGGTGTCGGGGTGCCCGGCGTGAGCTCGGGTGGGGCGCTACAGGCCGAGGTCGTCGGCGACGAACAGCCCGATGTCGTCGATGCAGGTCTCCCCGGCGGCGTACCGGGCGCACGCCCGCTCGCTGGCGGGCACGACGGGGCCGCCGGTGTCCGGGTCGTCGTCGTCCCAGACGAAGATCCACACCTCGGACTCGTCGCGGGTCGTCGTCGCCGGGTTGTCGGCCATCGGCGTGAACACCAGGTCCGGCGTCGGCGCCCAGGTCTGCGAGTCGATCGTCACCGAGCCCAGCGTCGTGCCCCAGCGGGGGATGGGGGCCTCCTCCGACGAGCCGTTGTTGGCGACGGCCCGCAGCGTCGAGCCCGACCCGAGGGCGTTGGCCTGCACGACGTACTGGGTGCCGGGGACGAGCTTGGACACCTTGTAGCCGACGATGCCGCTGCTCAGCCGGAGCACCTGGTCGCTGTCGTTGGGCCCGATCGTCTGCGGGCAGGGCGACGCGGTCGTCACGCAGGAGCCGTTGAGGTAGGCCCAGCGCTGCTTCTCCACGAGCTCCCAGCTGGTCGTGCCGAACGTCCACTTGCCCCAGCCGTTGCTGCCCCGCTGGAAGTCGCCGTTGTCGAGGCTGCCGGCGTTGACGGTCACGCGGGACACGACCCAGCTGAAGATGCCGGTGGCGGGGTCGGTCAGGCCGACGATGACGGTCGACCGCCCGGTGCGCTGGGTCGCGACGCCCGACGTGCGGGCCTGGAAGCCCCATTGGAAGTCGCGGCGGGAGTTCTCGCGCCGCACGCGGACCTGGCTGTCGGGGAGCACCTCGCCCATCCCGGGTGGCGCCGGCACCTCGTCGTTGGTCGCGACGGCGACCACGGCGGGGTCGGCGATGCCGTTGGTCGCGACCGCCCCCGGTGGGACCCGGCCGGCGTCGAACACCCGGGTCGTCGTTCCGTTCCACGCCGAGTGGGTGTGCGCCAGCGACAGCTCGTGGAGCGGGCTCGCCGTCGGCACCTGGACCAGGTGGAGGTCGTCGACCAGCGACGGACCGTTGGGGTTGGTGTCGGTGATGGTGATCTCCACCTGCCCGCCGGGCATCGCGTAGCTGGGCGTCGACGCCGTGGCCCGGGTGATGCTGCTGCGCGCCTCGCAGCTGGTGCACGAGGCGGTCTCGAAGCGAAGCGACCGCTCGGTCCAGGCGCCGCCGCTCCAGGTGCCGGTGAACTCCTGGGTGTAGGCGCTGGCCGGGTTGCGGGTCGAGTCGGGGACGGTCCGCACCTTCACCTGGACGCTGCCGTCGACCCAGCCGCTTAGCACGAAGGGCGTGCGGTCGGGCAGGCCGTTGAGGGTCTGCTTGACGACCGTGGTGCCGTCCACCTGGAGGGCGCCTCCGCCGTTGCGTTGCCCGGTGGTGGCGATGGCGGCGCCGTCCCAGTTGCCGACGTGCTCGAAGCCGCCGTTGACCAGCGCCTCGTCGGAGACGACGACCGGGATCTGCACGGCCGGCTGCGGGGCTCCCGAGAGCGTCCACTCCACCGTGATGGTGGCCTTGCCGGTGCGGTCGCGGATCGGGGTGATGCTCAGCGCCTTGTGCTGGGCCCCGGGGGTGACCGCCAGGTGCGTGTCGGGGATGAGCGCCTGGTTGCTCGACGTCACCGACGTGACGGCGGTGCCGGCGTTGCCGTTGGAAAGGCTGAAGGGCACCGCGACCGGGGACGACTCGGTGAGCCGCTGCTCGCCGAGGGCGGTGAGGAGCGGTGACGACAGCGGCGGGTCGGTGGTGGGCGACGCCGTGGTCAGGGTGATGTCGTCGACCAGCGACCGCCCGTCGCCGGGCGCCCAGTCGGCGACGGCGAGCGTCGCGGTGCCGGAGGCCCCGGCCGTGAAGTCGATGGTCTTGGTCGACCAGTCCGACGTGGTGATCTCGCAGTCGGCGGGCGTGGCGCACGGATCGGCGCCGGCGTAGCCCTGGACCCGGAAGAACAGGCCGCCCTTGCCGGTGACCGACAGGGTGTAGGTGGTGCCCGGCGCCAGGTTCGTCACCCGCTGGTGGGCGGTGCCGATGCTGCGCCGGGCCAGGTCGGGCTGCCAGCCGGGACCGGCCAGCTCCAGCACCCGGTTCGGCTGGAACGGGTCCTCGACGACGAGGTCGGCACCGAGGCCGCCGGCGCCGTCCCACAGCTCCCAGCCCTGGGCCTCGGGCCACGACTCGAAGTCGCCGTTGGTGAACGACGAGCCGTTCGTGAACGTGACCGTGAACTGCTCGGACCCGAGGTCCTCGCCGGCACCCCGGCTGCCGTTGCCGTCGGCGTCGACCCAGGCGGTGAGCGTGATCTGCGTCGAGCCGGTGGCGCCGTCGACCGGCCGCAGCGCGACCGTCCGGTCGGGGGGTGTGAGCGGCCGCACGAACACGTCGTCGAACGACAGGTCGCCGTCGCTGACCGCCGGGTCGGTCCCGACGGTGTTGTCGACGAAGAACGTCACCGACGTGGTGCCCGGGCCGGTCGTGAAGGTGAGCCAGTCCTCCTGCCACTCCGTGTTCCGCAGCGACCACCAGTTGCGGGCCTCCTGCCAGCCGTTGCGCGAGCGGGTGGCGCGCAGCTCCTGGTTGCCGGCCTTGCTGGCGTCGGTGTCGACGATGCCCATGTCGAACTCGGCGACCAGGTCACCGGACTCCGCCACGGGCTCCAGCTCGGACTGGTCGACCACGCCGTCGCCGTCGGCGTCGCCCAGCCAGGTGAGCCGGCCGTCGCCACCGGCGACTACCTCGCCCTCCGGCGTGCGGGTGTGCGTGTCGGTGAAACCCAGCTCCAGGTTGTAGAAGCCGCCGACGGTGTACGTCGTGTTGGGGCGCAGCCCGGTGATGGTCTGCTCGATCCGGCCGCCCGCCTGGGTGAGCCGGGCGCTGTTGGTGCCCGAGCGTTTCCTGGTGGTCCAGGTGGTGGCGGACCCCGACGGGTTCCAGCCGCTCGTCCCCGACTCGAAGCCGGCGTTGGCGAGGCTGCCGTTGGCGTCGAGCGGCTCGTCGCCGGTGACCACGATCCGGTCGTTCGGGACGAGGGCGGGGTTGGTGTTGCCGGTCACCGCGACCTGCACGCCCTCGGGGCGGGGGAGGCCGTCGCCCACCGTGGCGCTGCCGCTGGCCGACACGTAGTCGCCGACGGTGAACGGGATCGCCACCGGCGAGCTGGCGGCCACCGTGCGGTCGGGGATGTCCGACACCGGCCGCTGCCACACCTTCACGTAGTCGATGACCATCTTGTGGGGCGAGGTCGCCAGGTCGCCGTAGCCGCCGGTGGGCGGGTCGCCGGCGATCCCGCCGCCCTGGAACTGCTCGAGGAGGAGGTGCTCCGGGCTGTAGGTGACCGGCTCGGTGCTGTGGAACACCTCGGTGCCGTTCCGGTACATGCGGTAGCCGTCGGGGGTCCACAGCAGGCCGTAGGTGATGAAGTTGTCCTGGGGCGAGGGGCCGTCCCACGGCACCTGCTGGGACATCCGGGTGTGGTGCTCGTCGAAGCCGCCCCAGTGGAGGGTGCCGCCGGCGATCTCGTCGCAGGGCCGGCGCACCTTCTGCCAGTCGCAGAGGCCGTCCGGGGTGGCGGCGCCGGTGTCCTCGTTGCGCAGGTCGCCGGCGTCCGGGTTGCCGATCTCGAAGATGTCGATCTCGGGCCCCGACGCGGCCGGGTCGGCCCACGGCGACCGGTGCCAGTCGCGGGACAGCAGCCAGAAGGCGCTGTAGGTGTCGGGCGCCTGGTGCAGCTTCACCCGGGCCTCGATGTAGCCGTACGTGGGCTGGAAGCCGGACCACGCCTTCTCGAGGGCGCCGGTGCGGATCTCGCCGGTGAAGTGGCGCAGGCCGCCGGGCTCGGCAC
>DATCLV010000147.1:0-3036 GCA_036563745.1 Acidimicrobiales bacterium
AGGTAGGACTCCTCCAGGTCGAGCTCCCGGACCAGGCGGTGCATCACCTCGTTGCTGATGACACCCGCGTTGCGCTCGCCGATGATGGCCTGCCGCTCGGCCGACCACAGGCGGCGCAGCACCCGCTGTCGCAGCTGCGAGCGGTCCTCGTACCCGTCGTCCTCGATCTTCCCGGCCCGAGCCGCGTGCCGGCGCTTCCGCTCGACGTAGTACTCCCGGGAGCGAGCCAGGGCCTCGTCGGCGGCCCATCCCTCCTCGGCCATCACCTCCAGCTCGGCCAGCGCCGCCTTGCTGGCGGCCAGGCGGGCGTGCAGCTCCTCGCGCGCCTCCTCGTCGTCGGGTCCCTCGCTCGCCAGGCCGAACCGCCGCACCAGCACGGGGAGCGTGAGGCCCTGGCCCACCACGGTCACCAGCACCACGGCGAACGTGACGAACACGATGAGGTCCCGGCCCGGCAGCGCCTCGCCGGCGTCGGTCTCGATCGGCAGGGCCAGCGCCGTGGCCAGCGACACGGCGCCCCGCAGGCCCGACCAGGCGACCACCGCCCGCGCCGCCGCCCCCACCCGCAGCTCGCGCTGACGGGGCCGCCGGTCGAGGGCCCGGATCAGGTACGGGACGCTGAACAGCCAGAGGAACCGGGAACCGACCACCGCTGCCGTGACCAGCGCGGCGTAGCCCATCAGCTCGGTCAGCGCCTGCCCGTCCAGCGCCTCGACCACCACGGGGAGCTGCAGCCCGATCAGCACGAACAGGGTGGCGTTGCACAGGAACGTCGTCACGTCCCACACGGCGAACGCCTGCAGCCGGGTGGTCGGGGATGCGAGGTCCGGGGACCGCCAACCCAGGTAGAGCCCGGCGGTGACGACCGCCAGCACACCCGAGAGGTGCAGCTCCTCGGCCGGGATGAAGGCGAGGTAGCCGGTGGTCAGGCTGATCGTGATCTCGGTGAGGGTGTCGTCGAGGCGGCGACGGATCTCGCCGACCACGTACCCCACCACCAGGCCCAACGCCACGCCGCCCCCGGCCGCCAGCAGGAACTCACCGGTGGCCTCCGCCAGCGAGAACGCCCCGCCCACCGCGGCGGCCAGCGCCACCCGGTAGCCGACGAGCGCCGCGGCGTCGTTGACGAGGCTCTCGCCCTCCACCAGGTCGACGATCCGGCGGGGCGCACCCAGCCGGCGCATGATCGCCGTCGCCGCCACCGGATCGGTGGGCGACACGACCGCCCCCAGCACGAACGCCATCGGCCACGGCAGGTCGAGCAGGTGGTGGCCGACCACCGCCACGGCCACCATCGTGAAGAGGACGAGCCCGATCGACGTGAGCGTCAGGGCGCGGGCGTAGCTCCGCAGCGACCGGACGTCGGCGAAGAAGGCCGCCACGTAGAGCAGCGGCGGCAGGAACACCAGCAGCACCAGCTCGGGTTCCATCTCCACCTCGGGCATGCCCGACAGCACGCCCAGCGCCAGCCCGCCGACCACCAGGACGATCGGGTACGGGATGCCGACCCGGCTCGCCAGGGCGTTGAGCACGGCGACGGCCAGCAACAACACGGCCAGGACGACGGCGAACCCTTCCACGCCGGGAAGTCTGGCCCCGCCCCTCGCCTGGCGGCGCCCACCTGACCCCGACGTGACACTCCAGCGGACCGAGCACCCGAACCTGCCCCCGATACGGGGAGCTCGCTCCCCGTATCGGGGGCAGGTTCGACGAGGGGGGCGAAGCAGCCCCACCGACCGACCAAGCCGCAGTGGCTCGCGACAACAACGGCCTCGTCCCGCGCTCTGCACGCCTGACAGCGATCCGAACCTGCCCCCGGAACGGGGAGCCGGCTCCCCGTTCCGGGGGCAGGTTCGACGGGGGCAGGTTCGACGGGAGTGTGGCGACGGCGGGTTACCAGGGGGTCGTGCGGGTCAGGGTGTGGTGGGCGGCGTGGAGGTAGGCGGGGTCGGGGTGGCGGGCGTGCTCGGACAGGCAGGCGGCGGTGTACTTGATCGCGTGCGGGTCGCGGTGCTCGACCGCCCGGGCCACGAGCTCGGCCGGGGTGGGCGGCTCGCCCAGGTCGGTCGCGTCGCTGGCCACGCCCTTGGGCACGAAGCCGGCGGCGATGGCGGCGTCGACGTGCCACACCGCCCGGTACACGTCGAGGTGCGCCTCCCCGGGCAGGTGGGGCAGCAGGGCCCGGGCGGCCGCCACCGGGGTGAGCGCGTGGACGAGGGCGAACGGGTGCACCTCCGGGAGCGCCGGGAGCAGGCGGGCGAACGTGCGCGTCAGGTCGGACAGGGCGTCGTCCACCGACCCGGCCGGCGCGGCGTGGGCGGCGACCGCGGCCGGGAACCCGGTCAGCTCGTCGATCCGGGTGAACTGGGCCGCCTCCATCATCGACCAGCCGGGATCCGCCGGCCGGGGCAGGGCGTCCAGGGCGGCGGCCAGCGGCCGGTCGCCTCGCAGCCCCGGGTCGCCGGGCAGCGGCAGGAAGGTGCCCGCCCAGTAGGCCAGCGCCATCGCCAGCTCCCCGAGCAGGAGCGCCGACGGCTCGACGCCGGCGGTCCGGGACAGCGCCCGCACGGCGTGCGACGTGCGCAGCAGGCCGTGGGTGAACGCCCCGCCGTAGCCGGGCAGCAGGCGGGGCACCCAGGTCCGCACCACGTCCGACCAGGGTTCCTCGGCCAGGCGGCGGGCGAACAGGTCGTGCCAGTCGGTCAGGCGGGACGGGTCGCCGAGGGCGGGCCGCCACGATGACAGGTCGGCGGGGTCGAGGCCGCCGACCGGGGCAGGGCCGTCGATCGGCTCGTGCCGGGCCTTGTAGGCCTCGACCCAGTCGGCGACGACGTCGGCGTGGCCCAGGCCCACGAGCGCCTCGGCGCCCATCGGGGCGTGGACCGCCATGCCCGGCCCGTCGACCCAGCGGTAGGCGGCCAGGCGGTCGAGGGCGTCGTCGAGGACGTCGGTCGGGTGGGCACGTCGGGTGTCGGAGCTGGTCACGGGGGTCCTCCGGGGGACGGGATGGACGGGACGGACGGGATGGACGGGGAG
>DATCLV010000167.1:0-3139 GCA_036563745.1 Acidimicrobiales bacterium
CTGGCCCGGACACCCGCGCAGCGGCGGGCCGACGCGCTGGTGGAGATGGCGAAGCGGGCCATGGCCATGCCAGCCGGGGCGCGGCGGCCCGTGCCGCTGATCACCGTGCTGGTCGGTTACGAGACCTTCGCCGGGCGCATCTGCCAACTCGCCAACGGCACCGTCCTCACCCCCGGACAGGTGGCCGCGATGTTGACCGAGGCCGACATCGAACGCGTCGTCTTCGAATCACCCTCACGGGTCATCGACGTCAGCGAACGCACCCGACTCTTCCGCGGCGCCCTCCGCCGGGCCATCGAAGTCCGCGACCAGTTCTGCGCCCACCCCGGCTGCCACGTGCCCGCCGAACACTGCGAGATCGACCACATCCACCCCCACGCCCAAGGAGGACCCACCACCCAAGACAACGCCCGCCTCCTCTGCCCCCACCACCACCGCCACCACACCAACGACCCCTCAAAAGCCCAGCCCCCATGAACACCACGCCGCCCGGTCACCGGGAGGGGAGGTCTGGCGCCGCGACGGGACGGTCGCAGGGCGGCCTTCGTCGAGAACGCGGCCGCCGGCGCTACGGACGATGCGGAGGCGGGCCGGTCGGTGGCGGTTGTGTCGCCGCCGGCCCCATCGCACGGCCCGGAGGTCATCCGGTCGGACCTTCACGAAGTCGACGGCGGCCACCTGTGCCAGACAGACCGGCCCCAGGACGATCGGCAGGATGACCCAGAGCACCTTGTCCTGCCCTGCGTGGTTCCAGGCCCAGCCACGTTCCGTTCCCGCCTCCGTCCTTCCCGCCTCCGTCTAGTACGGGCTGCCCCGGCCGTGTCGCTCGGCGTCGGCCACCTGGGGGCGGATCTTCGTGAAGTAGACGATCGCGACGATCCACCCCAGGCAGGACAGCCCGACGACGATCGGGAGGACGACCCACAGCACCTTGCTCTGGCCGACCGCGTCCCACGCCCAGTCCGGCCGCACGGCGGCGTCGATCACGGCCCACAGCGGAGGGAGGCTGAAAGCACCGAGGGCGACGAGGAGCGCCACGATCTCGGGCCCGCTGAGGTGCATGCCCGGTTTCTAGACGGGCCCGCCCCGTTGGTGCCGTCGGATCGCTCCCGGCCAGGCACGTCGGCAGGCGAGACGGTGGCGAACCGGTAGGTTGACCGACGCATGTCACCCGCCCCGGAAGCTTCCGTGGCGCGCACCGTCGCGTCCCCTGGTCCCCTCGCCGACCTCCCCGACCGCGTCCGCGACGAACCCGCGCTCGCCCAGGTGCTGGGCCGCTCCAGCGCCACCATCGCCGTGCCCGACGCGGCGCGGGCCCTGGTCGCGGCCGGCCTCACCCGGGTGTCGAAGCGGCGGCCGGTGGTGCTGGCCGTCCCCACGTCCACCGAGGCCGAGCGCCTGGCCCGCGACCTGGGCGCCTTCCTGGGCGACGACGCCGTCGAGCTCTTCCCCGCCTGGGAGACGCTGCCGTTCGAGCGGGTCAGCCCCGGCGTCGAGACGATGGGCCGCCGCCTCCGCACCCTCTGGCGCCTCCGCCAGGCCGAGCAGGCAGGCGAGGGCGGCAGCGCCGACGACGCACTGCAGGTCGTCGTGGCCTCGGTCCGGGCGCTCGTCCAGCGCCTCGGTCCCCACGTCGAGGACTTCGAGCCCGTCATCGTCACCCCCGGCGCCCAGATCGACCGCGACGAGCTGGTCGAGCGCCTGGTCGCCGCCGGGTACCGCCGCGAGGAGATGGTCGAGCACCGGGGGGAGGTCGCCGTTCGGGGCTCGATCGTCGACGTCTTCCCCTCCACCGCCGACCGCCCGGTCCGCATCGACCTGTGGGGCGACGAGGTCGACCGCCTGGTCGAGTTCTCGGTGGCCGACCAGCGCGCCACCGACGACCTCCCCGCGGCCGTGATCTTCCCGTGCCGCGAGCTGCTCCCCACCGAGGAGGTGCGCGAGCGGGCCGAGCGGCTCATCGGCCTCGAGCCGTGGGGCCGGGAGCAGTGGGAGCGCCTGGCCCACGGCCTGCACTTCGACGGCATGGAGTCGTGGCTGCCGTGGCTCAGCCGCGAGGAGCGGGTGCTGTTCGACCTCGTCCCGGCCGATGCCCAGATCCTCCTGGCCGAGCCCCGCCGCATGCGCGACCGGGCCGCCGACCTGATGGCCGAGGAGGCCGACCTGGCGTCGACCCTGGCGGTCACCTGGGGTGCGATCACCGAGGACGGCGAGCGGCGCGAGTTCCCCCGCCTCCACGTCGAGTTCGACCGGCTGCTGGCCCACACGAAGGCGCCGGCCTGGCACCTCCTCGACGTGCCCGACAGCCCCGACACGCCCGCGGTCGCCGCATCCGGCTGGGACCCGGTGGTCGGCGACGGCAGCGGTCTCCTCCAGCGCCTCGCCAAGATGCGCTCCGACGGCTACCGGATCGTGGTCGGCGCCGACGGCGAGGGGTCGGCCGCCCGGATCCGGGAGCTGCTGGCCGGCGAGGGGATCGACGCCGAGGTCGTGGTCCAGCCGCTGGAGCGCGGGTGCGTCCTGCGCGAGGTGCAGCTGGCCCTGCTCGCCGAGCCCGACCTGACCGGCCGGCGCCGCGCCCACCGCGCCGCCCGCCCCCGCAAGCGCGACGCCGAGGCCTTCTTCGACGACCTCAAGCCGGGCGCCTACGTCGTCCACCACCAGCACGGCGTCGCCCGCTACGGCGGCATGGTCAAGCGGGCGATCGGCGGCGTCGAGCGCGACTACCTGCTGCTCGAGTACCGCGGCGACGACAAGCTCTACGTCCCCTCCGACCAGATCGACGCGGTCCGCCACTACACCGGCGGCGAGGCGCCCACGCTGAGCCGGCTGGGCGGCGACGGCTGGCAGCGCACCAAGGCCAAGGTGCGGGCGGCGGTGGCGGAGATCGCCCAGGAGCTGGTGGTCCTCTACCAGAAGCGCCAGGCCGCCCCCGGCCACGCCTTCTCGCCCGACACGCCGTGGCAGGGGGAGCTGGAGGAGGCGTTCCCGTTCCAGGAGACGCCCGACCAGCTCACCGCCATCCGCGAGGTGAAGGCCGACATGGAGGACCCGTCGCCGATGGACCGCCTGGTGTGCGGCGACGTCGGCTTCGGGAAGACCGAGGTCGCCATCCGGGCGGCGTTCAAGGCGATCCAGG
>DATCLV010000184.1:0-2820 GCA_036563745.1 Acidimicrobiales bacterium
GTCCCCGAGCGACCTCCCGGACGTCCGGAGCGGGGGCGACTGGGCCCGGGATCCGGCGGAGACGGTGACCTCCGTCCTCTACGTGGACGTGCTCATGGAGAAGGTGAAGAAGCAGGACCCGCTGACCGTGCCGCTGATCGAGCTGCGGTACCGCGGCTACAGCCTCACCGAGGCGCTGCACGTGCTCGGTGAGGGATCGGCGATGCGGTCACGTCTCTGGCGGTTGCGACGGACGCCCGCACTCGAGGAGGAGCCCGATGGATGAGCAGGCACGGTCCGATCGCATGTCCGAGCTGATCGACCGATCGTCGCTCGGGACCGACGACGCCCGGCTCATCCGGTCGTACACGACACCGAGCGACGTGGCGGAGGTGCTCGAGGTGGTGGAGGAGCTCCGGGCGCCCCGGCGCCGGCCGACCCGCGGCATGGCCCGACGGACCTCGGCCCCGGCGGGTCGGCGGTCGACGACCCGGACGCCCACCGGATCGGCGGCCGTGGCGCTGGCGGCGCTGTGGCTCCTGGTGGGCATCGGCGTCATCGCCAGCGTCATCGTCCTGGTCACCGCCGGATGGGCGCCGCAGAGCGTGGCCGTGTGGGCCACGACGGCGAGCCTCGTGTCGGCCGCCGTCGCCGTCGGGCGACGCCGGCCCGACCGCCGGGCGTAGGTCGAACGCCCGGCCGGGCCGACGGCCGGGCCCTGGACGTCGTTGCAACCCGTGATCTCGTTGGGGGGAAGCGTTGAGCGGTCATGACCATGGGGCGGGCACCACTCGTCACCAGCTGGAGCGCCTGGAGTGGCGCACCTCGACCCGATGTACCGAGACCTACTGCGTCGCGATCGCCCGCGCCGACGGGTGGGTCGGTGTGCGAGGCCCGGACGGCCGGCTCCTGCCGCTCGTCCTCCCGGCGGCGGCCGTCGAGCCGCTGGACGGCCGGCTGGTGATCCGCAACACCAGCGACCCGGAGGGACCGCTCCTCGTCGTCTCGGCGACGGCGCTGCGGGACCTCCTCGCGAGGATCAAGGACGGCGCCTACGACGAGCTGGTCAGCCTCGGTTGACGGCGGCGCCGGCCCACCGCACGGACGTCGGGTGGAGGCGACACGGCGAAACGGCGCTGTAAGCGGCCACCCGTACCGTCCACCTCGTGAACGAGGGCGCGCGGGACCGGGCGCGATGGTGGCGCCTCCCCGTGGTGATCGGGGCGGTGTGCCTCTGGCACGTCCTCGTCGTCCTGTCGCCGTTCGGGCTGATGGTGCTCGACCACCTCGATCGCCAGGAGTGGGACCTGCTCAGCGCCATCGGCCAGACCTACGGCGCGGTGTCGGCGCTGCTGGCGGCCATGGCGCTGTGCGGCGTCGTCGTCTCGATCGTCCAGCAGCAGCGGTCGGCGCAGGTCGACCGGGAGCACGTCTACCGGGCGGTCCACATCGAGCTGTCCCGGATGCTGCTGGACCACCCCGACCTCATGGAGTCCTACACCTCGCTGGGCCGGTCGCCGCCCGAGAAGCGCCTCTACGTCTACTGCAACCAGCAGGTGCGGGCGCTGCAGATGGGGTTCGAGATCGGCGCGCTCGACGAGCACTACCTGGCCGGCTCCGCCCGCGAGCTGTTCGGGAGCCTGAGCAGCCACCGCTGGTGGGAACTGGTGCGGCACAACTGGCGGACGGAGGCCCGGAGCGCGCGGCAGCGACGGATGGTCGAGATCTTCGACCGCGAGTGGCACCGGGCCACGCCGGTGGACCGGGGCTCGGCCACTGGCGAGCGAGCCGACGACGACCACGAGACCGGCGCCGCGGCCGACCGACCCACGCCGGTGGTGCCGCGCGAGCGGGCCGCCACAGCGGCGACGCGGTCGCACCGGCGGGTCGTGGCGGCCGTGGCCGGCATCGGGATGGTCCTGACGCTGGCCCGGGCCCGGCGAACCCGGGCGGCCTGACGCTCCCCGGCGGCCCCTCCCGCCGTCGCCCGGTGGGTGGTCAGGGCCGGGGGGTGAGGAGGTTCGTCCGGAAGTGGTCGAGGACCTGGGTCAGCGCGTCGTGGGTGGGCGTGCCGGGGCGGTCGACCAGGTGCTCGGTCAGGGTGCTGTGGGCCGGGCCCGGCGCGTCGGGGTGGGCGGCCTCGTCGGGCAGCTCGACCGCCACGAACGCGTCGCCCAGCTGCTCGCGCAGGAACGCGAACCGGTCGGCCCCCACCAGCCGGTCCCCCTCGAACCGCAGGCCCAGCACCCGCAGGCCCTCGGCGCACCGGTCCCTCACCACGGCCAGGTCCTCCGGTGAGATGTCGATGGTGCGGCGGCGCCGGCGGCCGACCGTCAGCGGCAGCGACGGCTGGGCCAGCACCGGCGCCACCACCTCGGGGATCGTCGACATCGCCAGGGCGAACCCGCCGGTGAAGCACATGCCCACCGCGCCCACGCCCGGGCCGCCGCAGCGGCGGTGCTCGTGACGGGCCAGCGCCCGCAGCCAGTCCACCACCGGCGACGTGCGACCCGTCGCCAGCACCACGAACTCCCGGCTCACGCACGCCGGCACCAGCGACGACACCAGGTAGCGGACCGTCGCCGCCCGGCCATCCGCCAGCGGGTCGCGCCCCGGCTCGCCGAACAGGTGCGGCACCACGGCCGTGCACCCCAGGTCGGCGACCCGCTCGGCGAAGCCCAGCACCCGCGGCGTGATCCCCGGCATCTCGGCGATCACCAGCACCGCGGGGCCGCTCCCCCGCCGGAACACCCGGCGGGCCTTGCCGCCGTGCTCGAACGTGTCGGCGTCGAACCGGTCGATCGTGCTGGCCGGTGCCTCGTGCGCCATCGCTGCCCCCTG
>DATCLV010000205.1:0-7216 GCA_036563745.1 Acidimicrobiales bacterium
AGACGGGGATGCCGGTCTGGCCGATCTGCTTCTGCAGCATCTGGCCGATCGGGGCGCCGGCACCCATGAGGTTGCCGGCGGCCAGGATGCCGATGTCCTTCATCGTGACCTGGGCGTCGGCGAGCGCCGCCATCGCGGCCTCGGCGGCGAGGTCGACGGTGTCGAGGTCGGGGTGCTTCCCGAACTTGGTCATGTGGATCCCGAGGATCCAGATGTCGTCGCTGGCCATGTCAGCTGCCCTCCCCGTTGGCGTCGACCGGCTCGAACCCGAACCCGATCGCTTCCGTGCCCGCCGAGTCGGTGCCCACCGGCACCGTGGTGAGGCGGACCTTCATCCCCAGTCGCACGTGCTCGGGGTCGGGCGGCACGTTGACCAGGTTCCCCCGGACGCTGGTGCCGTCGCAGTCGACCACCGAGGCCACGAACGGCACCGGGACGCCCGGCGCCGCGAACGACACGATCGTGAACGCCTGCACCTCGCCCTCGGATGCCACCCGTACCCCACGGAACTCGGTGCCGAAGCACGCCGCGCAGGCGTTGCGGCGATCGAAGAACCGGGCACCGCAGCTCGTGCACTCCTGGGCCACCAGGTGCGGGTCGTCGCCCAGCACCAGGTAGTCGACCAACGGAATCTGACCCATCAGGTTCCCCCGTTCCCCTTCGCCTTCCGTCTGTCGCTCGTACCGTACCCACTGGTATGGTCGCCGACAAGGCGACGGAACTCGGGGGGATTGCCATGACCGTGACCGACAGGACCGCAACGACCGACGCCGCCGGCTCGGCGGTGACCACCGACTGGGCGATGACCATCGGCGGCGAGCAGGTGACCTCGCCCGACCGCTTCGGGGTGGTCAACCCCGCCACCGGTGCGGTGCACGCCGAGGCGCCCAGCTGCACCCGCGAGCAGCTCGACCAGGCCTTCGCCGCGGCCGCCGCGGCCCAGAGGTCGTGGGCGAAGGACGAGGACGCCCGCCGCCAGGCGCTGACCGACGCCGCCAAAGCCGTGTTCGCCGCGGCCAACGACCTGGCGCCGATCCTCACCCGCGAGCAGGGCAAGCCCCTCCAGCGCGCCACCGAGGAGGCGCTCGGCACCGGCGTGTGGCTCAAGTACTTCGCCGAGCTCGAGGTGCCCCGCGAGGTCATCCAGGACGACGACGTCGCCTACGCCGAGGTGGTCCGCCGCCCGTGCGGCGTGGTGGCCGCGATCACGCCCTGGAACTTCCCGCTGGCCCTGGCGTCGTGGAAGATCGGCCCCGCGCTGCGGGCCGGCAACACCATCGTGCTGAAGCCGTCGCCGTTCACGCCGCTGGCGACGCTGAAGCTGGCCGAGATCCTCGACTCGGTGCTCCCGCCCGGGGTCGTGAACGTGGTGAGCGGCGGCGACGAGCTGGGCAAGTGGATGACGTCGCACCCGGTGCCCCGCAAGATCAGCTTCACCGGCTCGGTCGCCACGGGGAAGGCGGTGGCCGCCGCGGCCGCGCCCGACCTCAAGCGCACCACCCTCGAGCTGGGCGGCAACGACCCGGCGATCGTGCTCGACGACGCCGACCCGGCCCGCGTGGCCAAGGGCATCTTCCGGGGCGCGTTCGCCAACAGCGGGCAGGTGTGCTCGGCGGTCAAGCGGGTGTACGTGCCCGAGTCGCTGCACGACGACGTGGTCGATGCGCTGGCCGAGCACGCCCGCGCCGCCAAGGTCGGCGACGGCATGGACCCGGAGACCGAGCTCGGCCCCGTGAACAACGCCCCGCAGTTCGAGCGGGTGAAGGGCCTGGTCGCCGAGGCGCTCGACGCCGGCGGCGTGGCCGTCGCGGGCGGGCAGCCGCTCGACCGTCCCGGCTACTTCTTCGCCCCCACCGTGGTCACGGGCGTCGCCGAGGGCACCCGGCTGGTCGACGAGGAGCAGTTCGGCCCGGCCGTGCCCGTGCTCACCTACCGCGACGTCGACGAGGTCGTCGAGCGGGCCAACGCCACCACCTTCGGGCTGTCGGGCTCGGTGTGGTCGAGCGACGCCGACCGCGCCGCCGAGGTGGCCGGCCGGCTCGAGTGCGGCACCGCGTGGGTCAACACCCACCTGGCGCTCTCCCCGCAGCAGCCCTTCGGCGGGTGCAAGTGGAGCGGCGTCGGCGTCGAGAACGGACCGTGGGGCCTGGCCGCGTTCAGCGAGATCCAGGTCCAGTACCGGAAGAGGTAGACCAGCGTCATGATCGAGAGCGGCAACTGGTACCCCGGGGGCGTCGCGAAGACCCACCCGGACAAGACGGCCGTCGTGATGGCGGGCAGCGGCGACGCGCTCACGTTCACCGAGCTCGACGCCTCGGCCAACCGCCTGGCCCGCACGTTCCGCGACCTGGGCCTGGGCCCACAGGCCCACGTGGTGGCCTGCCTCGAGAACCGCATCGAGTTCCCGCAGATCGCCTGGGGTGCCCACTACGCCGAGCTGTCCTACACGTTCGCCAGCACGCGCCTGACGCCCGGCGAGCTGGCCTACATCGTGCAGGACTCGGGGTCGAAGGTCGTGGTCCTGTCCGACAAGGTGGCCACCGGCGCCGCCGACCTCCGCGACGAGCTGGCGGCGCTCGGGGAGGGCGACGTCCGGCTCCTCGGGGTCGAGGAGCTCTTCGAGCTGGCGGGCCCGCAGGACCCGAGCCCGATCCCCGACGCCCACGAGGGCGCCGACATGCTCTACTCCTCGGGCACCACCGGGCGGCCCAAGGGCGTGAAGCGGCCGTTCAGCGGCCTGCCGCTCGGGTCGTCGCTCAGTGTGGGTCTGCTCGGCCAGCTGCTCATGGGCATGTCCGACGAGTCGGTGTACCTGTCGCCGGCGCCGATGTACCACGCCGCCCCGCTGCGCTGGACGCAGGAGGCGATGGCCCTCGGCGCCACCGCGGTGATCATGGAGCGCTTCGACCCCGAGGCGCTCCTGGCCGCCGTCGAGCGGTACAAGGTCACCCACGCCCAGTTCGTGCCCACGATGTTCGTGCGGCTGCTCCGGCTGCCCGACGAGGTGAAGGCCCGCTACGACGTGTCGTCGCTGCAGGGCGCGCTCCACGCGGCGGCCCCGTGCCCGCCCGACGTGAAGCGGGGGATGATCGACTGGTGGGGCCCGATCGTCTACGAGTACTACGCCGGCACCGAGGGCCAGGGCCTGTGCTGGTGCACGTCGGAGGAGTGGCTGGCCCACCCGGGCTCGGTCGGCAAGGCGATCGTCGGCCAGGTGCACATCGTGTCGGCGGAGACCGGCGAAGAGCTCCCGCCGGGCGAGGAGGGCCTCGTCTACTTCGGCGGGGGCGGCCAGTTCGAGTACCACAACGACCCGGAGAAGACCGCCAAGGCCTACAACGAGAAGGGCTGGTCGACGCTCGGTGACATCGGCCGGCTCGACGAGGACGGCTTCCTCTACCTCACCGACCGGCAGTCGAACATGATCATCACCGGCGGCGTGAACGTGTACCCGCAGGAGACCGAGAACCTCCTGGCGGCGCACCCGGCGGTGCTCGACGTGGCCGTCATCGGCGTACCGAACGACGACTTCGGCGAGGAGGTGAAGGCCATCGTGCTGCCGGCCGAGGGCTACGAGCCCGGGCCGGAGCTGGCCGACGAGCTGATCGCCTACTGCCGGGCCAACCTGGCCGACGTGAAGTGCCCGCGCACCGTCGACTTCCGGGACGAGCTGCCCCGGACGCCCACCGGCAAGCTGCTCAAGCGGCTGCTGCGGGACGAGTACTGGGCCGGCCACGCCGGCCGCATCTGAGCCGACGAGCCACCGCGCCGCCGACCGCCTGCCGCCTGCCGACCGCCTGTCGATCACTTGACCGCCGACCGCTGACCCTGGGGGGAGCCATGGGCGTCCGACTGGAACCCGTCGACGAGTACACGCACCAACCCGGCACCGAGCCGACGTTCAACGAGTCGATGTACTTCAACGTGTTCGACCCGGCGGCCGGCCTCGGCGGCTTCTTCCGCATCGGCAACCGGGTGAACGAGGGCATGGCCGAGGTGACGTGCTGCCTGTACCTGGGCGACGGCCGGGTCGGGTTCTCGTTCGGGCGGCCGAGGATCACCACCAACGACGCCTTCGACGCCGGCGGCATGCGCTTCGAGGTGGTCACGCCGTTCGAGGAGCTGGCCGTGACCTACGACGGCCAGGTCACCCTGCTCGACGACCCGCTGGAGATGGCCGACCCGAAGACGGCGTTCCTCAACAACCCGCGGGCCGCGTGCACGGTCGACCTGCGCTACACGCGGGTGTCCGACATGTTCGGCGGCGAGTCCGACCGGCCCGAGGCGCCCGGCCAGGAGTTCGCCAAGGCCCACTACGAGCAGCTCGTGGCGGCATCCGGGACGATCGCGGTCGACGGGGTCGGGTCGTGGTCGATCGACGGGTTCGGCCTGCGGGACCACTCGTGGGGCCCGCGCAGCTGGCAGGCGCCCTGGTACTACCGCTGGCTGACCGGCAACGCCGGGCCGGACTTCGGGTTCATGGCGTCGCGGGTGGCGTCGCCGACGGGCCCGGGCACCCGGGGCGGCTTCGTGTGGGACGACGGGCAGCTGCACCTGTGCGGGTCGGCGTCGATCTCGACCGTGTGGACCCCGGAGGACGAGGGCTCCTACCACCGTGAGGTCACCTTCGAGCTGGTGGGCGCCGACCGGACGTGGTCGGGGCGCGGCGAGGTGATGACGCTGATGCCGCTGCGGAACCGCCGGGACGACAAGATCACCCGCATCTCCGAGGGGATGACCCGCTGGACGATGACCGACGGGCGCGTGGGCTACGGCCTGTCCGAGTACCTCGACCAGATCGTCGACGGGCGGCCCGTCGGCCTCGCCGAATGACCGACCTCGCCGCCGCCCTGGGGGCGGTGCTCGGTGGCGAGGTGGTCGACCTGGTGCGGCTCTCGGGCGGCGCGTCCCGGGAGACATGGGCGTTCGACCTGGTGACACCGGGTGCGGGCGGCTCGGGCGGTGCGGGCGGCTCGGGAGCTGCCGGCGGCGCGGGCGGTGCCGCCGGCGATGACAAGGCCCGGCGGCCGCTGATCCTCCAGCGGCGGCGCGCCGGCGGCGGCGCCACCGGCCACCCGCCGAAGGTCGAGGCCCAGCTGCTGCGGGCCGCGGCGGCGTGGGGGGTTCCGGTCCCGGCCCTGGTGGCCGAGGGCAGCGGAGAGGACGACGGCGTCGGCGCCCCGTGGCTGGTGGTCGAGCGGATCGCCGGGGAGACGATCGCCCGCAAGCTGCTGCGCGACGACGAGTTCGCCGAGGCGCGGCCGCTGCTGCCGGCCCAGTGCGGCCGGGCCGCCGCCGCCCTCCACGCCATCCCGCTCGACGACCTGCCCGACCTCGACGACCAGGACCAGCTGGAGGCGTTCGGCAGCCTGGTCGGCGTGCTCGACCCGCCCCGGCCGGTCCTCGAGCTGGCGCTGCGGCGGCTGACCGCCACCCGGCCGGCGGCCGCCTCCACCCGGCGCACGCTGGTCCACGGCGACTTCCGCACCGGCAACCTGCTGGTCGGCCCCGACGGCCTGCGGGCCGTGCTCGACTGGGAGCTGGCCCACATCGGCGACCCGCTGGAGGACCTCGGGTGGTTCTGCCTGCGGTCGTGGCGGTTCGGCTCGCCCCACCGGGCCGGCGGGTTCGGGCCGGTCGAGGACCTGGTCACCGCCTACCAGAAGGAGGCGGGGGTCAAGGTCGACCTCGAGGCGCTGCGCTGGTGGGAGGCGTTCGGGGCGCTCAAGTGGGCGGTGATCTGCCTGCTCCAGGCCGGGGTGCACCTCTCGGGGGCGTCACGGTCGGTGGAGCTGGCGGCGATCGGCCGCCGCGCCTACGAGAGCGAGTGGGACCTGCTCGGGCTGCTGGGCGCGGTGCCGCCCGACGACGACCCCGAGCCCCGCCCGTCGGGGCCGCTGACCGACGCCCACCCGGGCGCCGACCAGCTCGTCGAGGCGGTGCGCGAGTTCCTGGCCGGCGACGTGATGGACCAGACCACCGGTCGCCTGCGCTTCCACGCCCGGGTGGCGGCGAAGGCGCTGGCGGTGGTGGAGCGCGAGTTGTCGCTGGGCCCGGCCGTCGCGGCCGCCCACGACCGGCGCCTGGACGCGCTGGGCTTCGCCCACGACGCCGACCTGGTCGACGCCATCCGCGCCGGCAAGCTGGACGACCGCTGGGACGAGGTCGGTCCCGCCCTGGCGGCGACCACCCGCGACCAGCTGCTCATCGCCAACCCCGACTGGCTCGACTGAGGCCGGCCCCGTCGCAAATTGCGTCGGAAAAGCCGCCTATGTCGGCCGTACCAACGCAATTTGGCCGGTGTCAGCCGGTGACGACGACGCCGTTCTCGACGTCGCTGTCGGCGGCCTCGGCCTCGGCGTCGCCGTCGGCCCGCTTCTTCTCGCCGGGCATGCGCACGTCGTCGACGGTCACGTTCACCTCGACCACCTTCAGGCCCAGCATCCGGCTGGTCTGGGCGGCGACGTTGGCCTTGACGGCGCGGGCCACGTCCATCACCACGTGGCCGTACTCGATCATGATCGTGACGTCGATCGAGACCTCGCGGCCGTTGATCTTGGCCTTGATGCCCTGGTCGCCCCGCTTGTTGCCGATGCCGATCTTCTCACGGACCGACTCGAGCGCCCGCTCGAAGTCACCGCCCAGGTCGGCGACGCCCGCGACCTCCATGCAGGCCAGGCCGGCCACCTTCTCGACGACCTCGTCGGCCACCTCGATGCGCCCCTTCACCTCGGGGAGCGGGCCCTGCTGGCCCTGACCCGGCGCCGGCGCCTGGTTCGGGCCCTGGTCCTGCTGTCCCTGGTTCTGCTGTCCCAGGTTCTGCCCCTGCCCCGGGCCGGCCTCGGGGGTCGACGCCCGGTGGGCGGGCTGGCTCGGCGCGGCGTGGGCGGGGGCGGACGACGGCGAGCCCGGCAGCGAGTTCGTCGGCAGGCCGGCCACGCCCGAGGCCGGCGTGTCCGGGCGCGGTGCGAAGGGCTTGGGCCCGTTGCCGATCGCCATGTTGTCGGCCGAGAAATCGCTCATCGTGTCTCCCCACATCACCCCAGACGGCTATCAAACCTCACCATCATGGCCGAGCGGTCAAGCGGCGGTACGTCGCGATCGGCGGCTCACGCGGGCCGGACGTCGACCCGGCGGAGGAGCTGGGCGTTGAGCGCCACGACGATCGTGGACAGGCTCATCAGGATGGCCCCGACCGCCGGGCTCAGCGTGATCC
>DATCLV010000211.1:0-2743 GCA_036563745.1 Acidimicrobiales bacterium
ACCCCACCGTGTTCGACATCGTCGACGCCGACCTCCCCGACCGCCTGGCGCCCTACGTCGACGCCGACGACGTCGAGCACCTCACCACGCTCGTCCGCCGCGCCAACCCGGACGCCACCGCGTCCGAGGTCCTCTTCACCGTCGCCACCGCCCGCACCTACTGGCGCGACAGCGTCCTGCAGACCGAGCGCAAGGCCGCCCAGGCCGCCGCGGGCGGCGCCCCGGTCTGGTCGTACCGGGTGACGTGGCGCACCCCGGTCGAGGGCGGCCGCCGCATCTCGCCGCACAACCTCGACCTGCCCTTCGTGTTCGACAACGTCGAACACGCCGCCGCCATCGTGGGCCCGCCCACCACCGCCACGGCGGCGATGGCCCGGGCGATGAGCCGGTCCTGGCTGGCCTTCGCCCGCCACGGGAACCCCGCCGCCGCAGCCGACGTCGACGCCTCCGATGCCGATGCCACCGATGCCGGCGGCGCCGACGCCGTCGCGGCCGTCGGCTCCTGGTCGCCCTACGACCTCGACCGGCGCACCGTCCTCCACTTCGACGTCCCGCCCGCCGCCGTCGACGACCCCTTCCGCGACGAGCGCCTGGCCATGGAGCGCTACGAGACCCAGCAGACCCGCGGCATCCTGCACCGCCGCACCCAGCCCTGACCGACGCCGACCGCCCTGGGGTCAGGAGGCGCTCGACGACGGCCCGCGGTCGACCTTCGGCCGGGCGCCGTCGCGGCCGCGGTTCCTCAGCCGCCACGCCGCCCGCCGCAGCGGCAGCACCGCCTCGTAGGGGGCGCCGCCGGCGTCCATCCACCACCCGTCGCGCCACCCGTAGGCGGGATCGACCAGCCGGGTCAGGAGCTCCGGCCGGAGCTCCCGGAGGTACCCGGCGATCCGGCGCCGTTGCCACCGGTCCGAGGCGATCGCCCACCGATCCGCACCGGCGAGCAACGGCAGCGATCGCTCGACGTTCTCCCGTGTCGACCGGGCCGTCGACTCGAGCAGCACCTCGACGCCGTCGGGCGCGAGCGCGGCGAGACGCTCCGCCTCCCCGCCGTGGCCGCTCACCACCAACCGACCTCCGGCGTGCGCCGCCAGGGTGCTCACCGCGACCGCCATCCGCCACCGTTCGATCGCTCGCAGCGGTCCGCCGTAGCCGGGGACGAGCACGGTCACGGGCACGGCCGCAACCTACAAGTCCCTCCCCGCGCCGACTCGAACAGCACCTGCCCCACCGGCCGCACTGCCGGGCCGAGCGACGACCGACGGCCGACGACGACCTCGGTCGTGTCGGGCGCCGGCGACGAGAGGACCACCACGACCGAGGGGTCGAGGGCCCGAAGCGGCCCCGTCCGGCCGGCCGCCTCGTCGGCTAGCCGGCGGCGGCCTCGTAGCGGTACACGCCGAGCAACGACCCGACCACCGCCGGGTTGTCGTCGCCGACGCTGCCGGCCACCACCAGCTTCCCGTCGGGCTGGACCGCCATCGCGTAGGCCGCCTCGTCGGTCGGGAAGACGTCGGTGGTGCCCACACCGCGGTCGCCGTAGTCGGCGTCGAGGGCGCCGTCGGGGGTGAACCGGGCCAGCAGGAACCCGTCGTGGACCCCGCCGGGCGCGGTACCGCCCACCAGGAGCACGTCGCCGTCGGGCAGCAGCGCCAGGTCGCGGGCGGTGGCGTCGTCGAGCGCCGTGGTGACGCCGTCGCCGCCGCCGAACGTGGGGTCGAGGGTGCCGGCCGCGGTGAGCTGGGCGACCAGGAAGCCGCGCCCGTCGGGTGCGGCGTAGGGGCGCTGGTTGCCGAGCACCACCACGCGCCCGTCGGGACGGACGGCCACCCTTTGGAGACCTCCGGGCGTCGCGTCGGTGACGGTGACGCCGTCGCCGTCGCCGAAGTCGGGGTCGAGGGTGCCGTCGGCCCGATACCGCAGCACGATCCCGTTGAGGTCGCCCGTGCTCCGGTGGAGGGCGTCGCCGACGGCGACCACCCCGCCGTCGGGCTGGACCTCGACCGCGGTGGCCGCCACGCCCTGCAGCCACGGCGGGGTCGGGAACGCCTCGCCCAGGCCGTCGCCGCCGTAGGTGGGGTCGGGCTGCCCGTCGGCGGTCCAGCGGGCGGTCACGGCACCGCCCTCCCCGATGCCGCCGGCGACGATCCGGCCGTCGGGCAGGACGTCGAGCCCGCAGGGGTAGCCGGAGGTCGTGCGGGCGATGCCGTCGTCGCCGAAGGCCGTGTCCGGGGTGCCGTCGGCGTGGTAGCGGACGACGCCCGGTGTGACGACCTCCTCGGCGTCGGGGGTGTCGACGACGACCAGGTAGCCGCCGTCGGGTGCCAGGGCGAGGTCGCTGCAGCCCCGGTAGGTCACGGTGTGGTCGGTGACGACGACGCCCCCGTCCCCGAAGGTCTGGTCCAGCGTCCCGTCGGGCTCGAACCGGACCAGCGCGGTCAACGTGGCGGCCAGCGACACCTCGGTCAGGACGACGATGCGCCCGTCGGGCTGGACGTGCACGGCCCGTGGTGCATGCCACCCGGTCCAGAAGGCGCGGGTGGTGGCGATGCCGTCGCCCCCGCCGAAGGTCGTGTCCAGCGGGGGCGAGCAGCCCGTCAGGCCCAAGGCCAGCGCCCCGACCAGCAACGCACCCGCGCACCGCCGCCCCCAGACCCTGCCCATAGCTGGCCCCCTCGCCTCGACTGCCGGCGAGGCTAGATCCGCTCAAGCGACGCTGCACGAGCTGCCGACCCCACCAGCC
>DATCLV010000245.1:0-2820 GCA_036563745.1 Acidimicrobiales bacterium
CCCCCGACCCACGCCTGGCCCGGCCCACCAGCGGCGACCCCGCTGTCGCACCACACCCGCGCCGGCTCGACGCCACCCGCCCCGGCGACGGGCACGACCTGGGCCGGGCGCCGGGCGAGGCCGGCCCCGGGCCGTTCCGACCATGCCCTCGGCCCACCGACGCGACCGCGCCCGGCCCTGGGCGCCGCCCGTCAGTCACCGAGGATGACGACGCCGCGGCACGCCGGTGGGTCAGGATCCCGTGCGACGAGTCGGCGTCCGACCCGGTGCCCAGCCCCGCCACGCCAGGCCCGACAGACCCGGCGCCGCCGACCGCCCGTGGCCCGGCGAACGGGGTGACGGCGCGACGCCGGACCTTACGGCGTTCCCCCTGAGGGTTCCGGGGAGGACAAGGCCTTGGCGAGGCGGCGGGCGAGGACGTCGTGGGACAGGTCGGCGACGGCCCGGGACCGGGCGGCCTCGCCCATCGTCCGGCGCAGGCCGTCGTCGTCGAGCAGCCGGGCCAGCGCCGCCGTGACGGCCGCCGGATCCGATGGGTGGTCGACCACCAGACCCGTCACTCCGTGCTCCACCGCCTCCGCCGCTCCCCCGCTGTCGCCGGCCACCTGGGGGACGCCGCAGGCCGCCGCCTCCAGGAAGACCATGCCGAAGCCCTCCTGCTCGAGCCCGGCCCACCGGTTCCGGCAGAGCATGGCGAAGACGTCGGCGGCGCCGTAGAGCGCCGGCAGGTCGTCGTCGGGCACCCGGCCCAGCAGCCGCACCGGTGCCCCGCTGCGAGCCACCAGCTTCTCCAGGCGGCTGCGGTCGCGCCCCGAGCCTCCGATGGCGACCACGAGATCGGGCCGGCCGGCGGCCAGCCGGGCCGCCGCCTCGATGAGGACGTCCATCCCCTTCCGGGGCACCAGCCGGCTGAGGCTGACCACCAGCCGCCCGTCGGCCGGAAGGCCGAACCGGGCGCGGGCCGCCCGTCGCTGCTCGTCGGCGAGCGGGACGAACCGGTCGACGTCGACCCCGGGCGGCACCACCGTCACCGGCAGGGAGCCCCGGACCGCCCGTTCCGCCTCGGCCGCCGGGTACCCACCGGCGGCGATCACCTGTTGCGCCCCCCGGAGGACCCGGGCCAGGGCCGCCCGGGAGCCCGGCAGCCGGCCCGGCACGGTCACCTCGGCGCCGTGCAGCACCACGCCGTAGGGCGTCGACAGGTGCGGCCCGATCAGCCCCACCGGCAGCGCCGGGTCGAGCAGGACCAGGTCGGCCCCGGTCCGCTCGGCCAGCTCGTCGACCCGCCGCACCAGCGACGGCGTCGGCAGCAGCACCTTCTCCCGGGTCCGCTCGACGGCGAAGGGCTGCGCCGCGTCCCACTCGTCGGCGCCCTCGTAGGGCGTGGTGAGCACCGTGAAGCTGAAGGGGTCGAGGCGCCGCCACAGCTCCCACAGGTAGCTCTGGATGCCGCCCAGCTTGGGCGGGAAGTCGTTGGTGACCAGGACGTGCTTCATCGGTCCCGCTCCTCCACGGGCATCGTCAGCTCCTCTCGGACGCCGGGGTCGGCGTCGTCGGCCGGCACCAGGTCGGACCGACCCATGCGTCGTGCGGCCCACACGGCGTGCCCGCGCACCAGCGGGTCGTCGTGGGCGAGGGCGCCCCGCAGCGCCCCGATCACCCGGGGATCGCCAGGGTCGGCGACGTTGCCCAGCACCACCAGGGCGTTCCGGCGCAGGTACCGGGCCTCGCGCTTGGCGATGTACCAGCGACCGTGCCGGGCCAGCAGCTCGTCGTCGGACGCCGCCAGCAGGTCGACCAGGTCGACGTGGGTGGTCGCCCCCTCCCCCGGGCCCGATCCGACCCTGGTCCCCGCCTCCGGCTCCGGCCGCGAACCCGGCCGCCTCGCCGGGTCGCCCGCGCCGCCGGACACGACGCCCTGGGGCGTCCCGTCGTCGTCACCCGGTGCCCGGGCGGGTGTCGCCACCGAGCCTCCGGCCTCGCCGGACGGAGCGCCGTCCGACCGGCCGTCGGCGCTGCCGCGGCTGTCGCCCGGCGTCCGGCCCGATGCGTCGCCGCCACGGTGATCGTCGAGCGCAGGTCGGTCGGCGCCGAGGTGCGCCAGGTCGAGGCGGGCGGCGCGGCGGTTGGGCGGGCACACCTCCTGGCAGTCGTCGCAGCCGTAGATGCGGTCGCGGAGGGCGACGCGGTGCTCCCGGGGGAACGGACCGTCGGTCTGGAGCAGCCAGGCCAGGCAGCGGCGGGCGTCGACCACGCCCGGCGCCACGATCGCCCCGGTCGGACAGCCGTCGAGGCAGCGGGTGCAGGTGCCGCACCCGTCGGGCACGGGCTCGGCGGCGTGGGTGGCGAGCGGGGCGTCGGTCACCACCGAACCCAGGACGAACCAGCTCCCCTGCCCCGGCAGCAGCAGGTTGGCGTTCTTCCCGTACCACCCGAGGCCGGCCCGCCGGGCGGCTTCGCGGTCGACCAGCGCGTTGTCGTCGGCCAGGACCCGGGTGCGCCAGCCCTCCTCCCGCAGGCGCTCCGAGATCGCCGTCAGGCCGGCGCGCAGCTCCGCGTAGTGGTCGACCCAGGCGTACCGGGCGACCGTGCCCACCGGCCCGTCGACCTCCAGCCGTGGCCCCCGGCGGTACGAGCGGGCTGCCACCACCAGCGAGTGGGCGTCGGGCAGTGCCAGGCGCGGATCGGTCGACCGCTCCGGCTTCCGATACGTGAAGTTCATGCCGCCGTGCAGCCCCTCGGCCTTGCGGCGCTCCAGGTCGTGGCGGGTGGAGGTGAACGGCTCGGCCACCGTCACGCCCACCGCGTCGAGCCCGTGGG
>DATCLV010000249.1:0-1623 GCA_036563745.1 Acidimicrobiales bacterium
TCCCCGACCAGGCCGTGTCGGGGGCCAGCTCGCTGCGGTACTCCTCGGCGGTCAGGCCGACGATCGACGCCTTGAGCCGCATCGGGAGGTCCTTGGTGACCACGACGACCTGCCGGCCCTCGTGGACCAGGTTCCGGGCCACGGCGAGGATGCGGTGGTCGTTCTGGTCGTCACCCCGCAGGGCGTGCGGCAGCCCGGCCGTCTCCTGGTGGTTGATCTCGACCCGCAGCGAACCGCCCTGCTCGTTGGCGGGCATCGGGTGGAGCAGCGAGCCGTGCCGCAGCCGCATCGCTTCGAGGTTGCGCAACGTCTGCCGGGCGGCCCAGCCGAGCTCGGGGTGGTGGCGCTTGGCCTCCAGCTCGGTGAGCACCACGAGCGGCAGCACCACGTCGTGCTCGGCGAAACGACCGAGGGCCCACGGATCGGCCAGCAGGACGGAGGTGTCGAGGACGTAGGTGCGAAGGTCTTGCGACGTCGTGGCTGGTTGCGTCACGTATCTCCCCCGCCCCGCGATTGGAGCCTGTCGATGGGTTGTCCGATCTCACGGTAGCGCAGGGTGAGCGGTTCTCGGTGCACCGTTCGTGGCGCGCGCTTCACCCCGCGCCCGGACCCTCCGGGCCGCCCTCGACGACGATCACGTGGAGGCCGCCGGGCCCTGGAACCCCGGCCGTGAGCAGCTGCTCGATGTCGCCGCGGCGGGCCGGGCCGGTGACCAGCGACAACGCCGCCGGGACGTCGCCGGGACCGGTGCCGAGGGGCCGGAGCACGTCGGCGGGGGTGGCGACCAGCCGCTCGACCGGCACCACGCACAGGTGGACCGGGGGCAGCGTCGCCGCCAGGGGCGCGCCGACGTGACGACCCTCGTCGCCAGGCCGGCGCGGGGCACCGTGGTCGCCGTCGTCGCTGCCGAGGACGACCGCCCCCGTGGCGGCGATGCCGGCGACCGCGACCGTCACGCCGACCACGGCCTGTCCGGCGGCGGCGCGACCGGCGGGGGTGACCTGGACGCCCCGGTCGGTCAGCCGCTCGCCGAGGGCTCGCGCCTCGGGGTCGGCGGTGACGACCACGTCCCAGGCGTCGAGCTCGGCGACCAGGTGGTCGAGCAGCAGGTCCGGGATCCGGCCGGTCACGCGGTGGCACACGCCGCCGGCCGCCTCGACGGCCCGCGCGAACGACCCGGCCAGGTCGTCGGGCTGCACGCCGGGGTAGGTGGGGCGGGGCGCGGGCGGCCGGTCGGGCGCTGCGGGGCGCGGCGCCGCCGGGCCGACCGGGCCGGCCGGGCCGAACGGCAGGGCACCGCCGCTCAGCCCCTGGCGGGCCAGGGCGAGGAACCGGCCCCGCTCCCCGTGCTCCCGGGGGTGGGGCGGGCGACCGGGGTGCGGCACCGCCGGCCCGGGCCCCGGTGGCGGGACCGGGTCGCCGAACCCGGGGCCCGGGAGGTCGAGGCCACGACGAGGGTCGAGGCCAGGACGAGGATCGAGGTCGAACCGGGGGTCGTGGTCGGGCCGGCGGGCCGGCGCGCGGGCCGCCGGCGCCGCCCACGTGCGGGGGACCTCGACGGCGGTGGTGTCGATGGCGCGCGCCCGCGGGTGGTGGTGCCCCGGCCGCGCCACGGGGGAGTGG
>DATCLV010000257.1:0-6154 GCA_036563745.1 Acidimicrobiales bacterium
GTTCTGCGCCCACCCCGGCTGCCACGTGCCCGCCGAACACTGCGAGATCGACCACATCCACCCCCACGCCCAAGGAGGACCCACCACCCAAGACAACGCCCGCCTCCTCTGCCCCCACCACCACCGCCACCACAGCGACGACCTCACAGCAGCCCGACCACCATGAGCACCCAGCCGCCCGGTCACCGCGGCGCGGCTGGCGGCGGAAGGACGCCGGCGGCCAACGTCGGAAAGCCGGTGGTCCGCCCCCCCGGCCAGGGTCGCTACCGGTCGGGCCGGCGAAGATCGCCCGCTGCGGCGTCGACGACGCCGGTCACCAGGACCCGGCACCGCTGGGCCGATGAGGGGACGCCGCCAGCGGCGATCCAGCTCGGACAGCAGGTGCCGACCCCCGGAGCTCGGGGCGACCGGGTCAGTAGTAGTTCTGACGGGAGGTGGCGCCGCGTTCGAGCCACCAGACGATGACGGCGGCGCCGAGCACGGCCAGGATCAGGCCGCCGGGGCGGTCGAAGAGCAGGTTGCCGACGAGGCCGCCGACGATCGCACCGCCGATGCCGACGAACGTCGTCTTGAAGAAGCCCATCGGGTTGGGACCGGGAACGAGCAGCCGCCCCAGTGCCCCCACCACGAAGCCCGACAGCAGGATGAACAGGAGGAGGAAGAGCACCCGACCAGTGTCCTCCATCCGGGGCCCGGACGCGCCTCGGCTTTCGGGAGGCTGTCGGGGATCAGGCGCCGTCGAGCCCGGCCTGGTTGAGGATCTGCGCCCTGAGCTGCTCGAACTGCGCTTGGTCGACCACGCCGGCGTCGCGCAGCCGGGCCAGCTTCTCGAGCCGCTCGACCGGGTCGGCATCGGTGCGGTCGGCGACGACGTTGATCGGCGGCATCGGCGCCCCCGGCGTGCCCGGCACCCCCGGCGTGCCCGGGCCGGGCGCGGCTGTCGAGGCCGGGTCGTCGCCGTGGTGGACGGTCGCCCCGGGGAACAGCTGCTGGACCTGACCGACGACGCCGGTCAGGTCCGCCGGCGCTCCGGGCGGGACACCCGGCACCCCAGGCACCCCCGGCATCCCGGGCACTCCCGGCACTCCAGACTGGCCAGGCACCCCGGGCTGGCCGGACGCTCCAGACTGGCCCGGCACCCCGGGCTGGCCGGACGCTCCGGGCACCCCCGGCGCTCCGGGCTGGGCAGGTGGGACGGTCGCGGCCGGGTCGCTGCCGTACCGGATCGTGGCCCCGGGGAACAGCTGCTGCAGCTGGCCGACGACGCCGGCCGCCTCGACCGGCACGCCGGGCGGGACGCCCTGCGCCCCGCCCTGGTTGCGCTGGGTGACGAGCTGGTCGGCCTGCTGGCGGGCGAGGTCGCCGGCCGAGGGGACCTCGTCCCACAGCACGACGACGTCGCCGTGGTCGTCGGGATCGACCTCCACCGGCAGCACCGCACCGGCCTGCGGCCACTGGTCGACGCGGACGCCGATCTTCCGGTACTCGTGCTGGTAGGCGGGGACGCCGGGGATCTCGACCACGAGCGTGCCCTTGTAGCTGCCGTGGGTGGCGTGTGGCGGCAGCTTCGCCGACACGACCCGGGCCGTTCCTCGCACCCGCGCCGTGTTCTTCCTGCAGAACCCCACGCCGACCTCCGCCGGTTGTTCCCGCAGCGATCATGGTAGGGAGCACCAGTCGCCTCTGCCATGATGGACGGCGTGTCCACGATCATAGAGGACGACGTGACCCGCCGGATCGCCGCCCGGGTCCGCGAGCTGCGGGCCGAGCGCGGCTACAGCCTCGACGCCCTGGCCGCCCGCAGCGGGGTCAGCCGCTCGGCCATCTCGACCATCGAGCGGGCGACCGCCAGCCCCACCGCCGTCGTGCTCGACAAGCTGGCCACCGGCCTGGGGGTCCCGCTCGCCTCGCTGTTCGACGCGCCCGCCGACCGGCGGCCGCCCGGCCCGATCGCCCGCCGCGCCGACCAGCCCGAGTGGCGCGACCCGGCGTCCGGGTACCTCCGGCGCCAGCTGTCGCCGCCGGACCGGTCGTCCCCGATCCAGCTGGTGGAGGTCGAGTTCCCGCCCGGCGCCGCCGTGGCCTACGAGTCCCACCAGCGGGAGGCCGACGTCCACCAGCAGGTGTGGGTGCTGGAGGGCCGCATCGACGTGACCGTCGGCGACGACGTCCACGAGCTGGCGACCGGCGACTGCCTGGCCATGCGGCTCGACCGGCCCACGGCCTTCCGCAACCCGGGCGACGCGCCGGCCCGGTACGCCGTGGTGGTCGCCGCCCTGCCGCAGCCGACCCGGAGGGCGTCGTGACCACCGTGGCGACGATCCGCCGGGCCCGCCCCACCGACGTGGCCGGCCTCGCCGAGGTGCTGGTCGACTGCGTGGCCGGCGGCGCGTCGATCGGCTTCATGCTGCCCTACGGCCACGACCAGGCCACCGCGTTCTGGCAGGACGTCCTGGGGCGGGACGACCGGATCGTCCTCGTGGCCGAGGACGGCGACGGCGAGGTCGTCGGCACCGCCCAGGTGGTCTTCCCGGGCTTCGACAACCAGCCGCACCGGGTCGAGGTGGCGAAGGTGCTGGTCCACCGCCGGGCCCGACGGCAGGGGGTCGGCGACGCGCTGATGGCGGCCGTCGAGGCCACGACGCTCGCGGCGGGGCGCACCCTGCTGGTCCTCGACACGGCGAGCCCCGACGCCGAGCGGCTCTACCGGCGCCGCGGCTGGGTCCGGGTGGGCGAGATCCCCCGGTTCGCGCTGTGGCCCGACGGCGGCTTCGTCGCCACGACGATCTTCTACAAGGACCTGTCGGCCGAGCCGGCCTCGTCGACCGCCCCGTCGGTGGCCGAGCCGGCATCGCGCTGAACGGCCCGCTCGCGCTGGCGGCGGTCGAAGACGAGGACCGCGAACGGGACGCACACCCAGAACTGCAGGACCGAGTAGCGGCGGAGCTCGGCCTTGATGTCGACGCCCTCCAGCTCGGCGGCGAGTGCCCCCGGCGCCCGCAGGTCGAGGGCGTGGCGGGCGGCCGGCACGTAGTTCAACCCGATGCCGAGCAGCAGGACGCCGATCACCTTCCACGTCAGGGTTGCGCCGGTTGCCACCACGAACAGCCCGAACAGCGGCCCGGCGGTCGCGCCGAAGAGGAACTCGCCGAGGATCACCACCGCACGGGCCCGGTGACCCTTGCTGCCGTGCATGTCCACCGCCGCCAGCCGTCGCACGTCCAGGCCCACGCCCGCCACGGTAACGCCCGCCACCACGGCGCTCGCCGCGGCGCGGCCCCGCCCTCAGATCACGACGTCACGACGTCACGACGCGACCAGGTGCCCCGCCCCGGCCGTCGCCCGGGTGGCCAGGCCCGGCGCCGCCGACAGCACCTCCACCGCGAACACCTCGGCGTCGACCCGCGCCTCCTCGCTCGCGCCCGGCGCCAGCGCCCGGCGGGCCAGCAGCCAGCCGCCGGTGGTGACGCCGCACAACTCGGCGTAGGCGGTGGCGCCGGCCAGCGCGTCGGCCGGGGCCGTGCGCACCGTGCCGACCAGCCAGTCGGTGGCGGCGCGCAGGCGGCGGACGGCGTCGCCGAGGGCGCCGGCCATCCGGTCGAGCCCGGCGCCTTCGGCCTCGCCCACGGTGGCGCCGATGTCGTCGAGCAGCGCGCCCATGGCGGCGCCGTCGTCGCGGCCGACCTTGCGGTGCACCAGGTCGATGGCCTGGATGCCGTTGGTGCCCTCGTAGATCGGGGCGATGCGGGCGTCGCGGAGCCGCTGGGCGATGCCGGTCTCTTCGATGTAGCCCATGCCGCCGTGCACCTGGACGGCCAGCGACGCCAGCCGGAACCCGGTGTCGGTCCCCCACGCCTTGCCGATCGGCGTGAGCAGGTCGACGCGGGCCTGGGCGGCGGTGCGGGCGCCGACCGACGGCCCGTGGGCGGCGATCCCGGCCTGCTGGGCGGTGAGGTACAGCAGGAGCCGCACGGCCCGGGTGGAGGCGCGGATGTCGAGCAGCATGCGGGCCACGTCGGGGTGCTCGATGATCGGCGACGCGGCGCCGGCGCCGCCGGCCAGCGCGCCCGGCGCCCGCCCCTGCCGCCGCTCCCGGGCGAACGCCCAGGCCTGCTGGCCGGCGACCTCCCCGACGGCGAGGCCCTGCACGGCGATGGCGAGCCGGGCGGCGTTCATCATCGTGAACATCGCCCGCATCCCGCCGTGCTGCTCGCCGACGAGCTCGGCCTCGGCGCCGTCGAACGACATCACGCAGGTGGGCGAGGCGTGGATGCCCATCTTGTGCTCGATCGACACGGCCCGCAGCGCGTTGCGCGCACCGTCGGGCAGCACCTTCGGGACGAGGAACAGCGAGAGCCCCTTGGTCCCGGGTGGCGCGCCCGGGGTGCGGGCCAGGACCAGGTGGACGATGTTGTCGGCCAGGTCGTGCTCGCCCCAGGTGATGAAGATCTTGGTGCCGCTGACCCGCCAGCCCGTCCCGTCCGGCCCCGGCACGGCCGTCGTGCGGATGGCGCCCAGGTCGGAGCCGGCCTCGGGCTCGGTGAGGTTCATGGTGCCGGTCCACTCGCCGGTGACCAGCTTGGGCAGGTAGCGCTCCTGCTGGGCCCGGGTGCCCCACTGGTGGAGCAGCTCGATGGCGCTCTGGGTGAGGATCGGGTTGAGCGACAGGGCCATGTTGGCGGAGGTCAGGACCTCCTGGAGCGCCGTGCCGACCAGCCGGGGCATGCCCCCGCCGCCGTGCTCGGGCGGGAAGGCGAGCGCGCCCCAGCCGCCCTCGACGTAGGCGCGGTAGGCCTTGGCGAACGGCTCGGGCAGGGTGACGGCGCCGGTCGCCGGGTCGAAGCGGGCGCCCTCGACGTCGCCGACCCGGTCGGTGGGGGCGATGACGTCGGCGGCGAAGCGCCCGAACGCCTCGACCAGCTCCCGGACGGTGGCGGTGTCGACCCCGGCCGCCGCGTAGGCGTCGAGCCCGGCCAGCTCGTCGAGCCCGACGACGGTGAGGGCCTCGACGATGTCGTCGACGGGGGCCCGGTAGTTCGAGGGCGAGGTCGCGGTCGAGGTCGAGGTCGCGGTCGCGGTCGAGGTCGCAGGCATCAGACGTTCCTCCGGTAGCGGCCGCCCACGTCGAAGAGCGTCTGGGTGATCTCGCCCAGCGAGCACACGCGGACGACATCCATCAGGACGGCGAACAGGTTCTCGCCGCGCAGCGCCGCGTCCCGCAGCCGGGCCAGGGCGGCCGGGCGCTCGTCGGCGTGGCGGGCCTGGAAGTCGGCGAGTCGGGCGAGCTGGCGCTGCTTCTCCTCCTCGGTCGACCGGGCGAGCTCCAGCGGTCGGCCGCCGGCCCCGCCCTCGCCGGCCCCGTCCCCGCCGTCGCCGTCGCCCGCGCCGCCAGCGCGCCGCTCGGGCGGCAGGAACGTGTTGACGCCCACGATCGGCAGCGTGCCGTCGTGCTTGTGCTGCTCGTAGAGCAGCGACTCGTCCTGGATGCGGCCCCGCTGGTAGCCGGTCTCCATGGCGCCGAGGACGCCGCCCCGCTCGGAGAGGCGCTCGAACTCGGCGAGGACGGCCTCCTCCACCAGGTCGGTGAGCTGCTCGATGATGAACGAGCCCTGGTTGGGGTTCTCGTTCGTGCTGAGGCCCCACTCCTTGTTGATGATCAGCTGGATCGCCAGCGCTCGCCGCACCGACTCCTCGGTGGGGGTGGTGACGGCCTCGTCGTAGGCGTTGGTGTGGAGGCTGTTGCAGTTGTCGTAGAGGGCGATCAGCGCCTGCAGCGTCGTGCGGATGTCGTTGAACGCCATCTCCTGGGCGTGCAGCGACCGGCCCGAGGTCTGCACGTGGTACTTGAGCTTCTGCGACCGCTCGTTGGCGCCGTAGCGGTCGCGCATCGTCACCGCCCAGATCCGCCGCGCGACCCGGCCGAGCACCGTGTACTCGGGGTCCATCCCGTTGGAGAAGAAGAACGACAGGTTGGGGGCGAAGTCGTCGACGTCCATGCCCCGGGCCAGGTAGGCCTCCACGTAGGTGAAGCCGTTGGCCAGGGTGAACGCCAGCTGGGAGATGGGGTTCGCGCCGGCCTCGGCGATGTGGTAGCCGGAGATCGACACCGAGTAGAAGTTCCGGACCTGGTGCTCCACGAACCACTCCTGGATGT
>DATCLV010000268.1:0-5433 GCA_036563745.1 Acidimicrobiales bacterium
GCCCCGAAGCCCGGATCGGTGGCCGGGACGACCGGCTGGGGCGCCGGTGCGCCCGGGACGACCGCCGGCGCGGCGGCGAGACCGGTGTCGCGCTGGCGGCGGCCGCACGTGTCGCAGTAGCCGGAGTCGACGCGGCCCCCGCAGCCGGGGTACGTGCAGATGCCCGGGCTCATGCCGACACCTGGCGGGCCTCGGGGTGGTGGCCGTCGGCCACACCGGGGAACGGGACGGGTGGCGGCGGCGCCGGCGTCGAGCGGCCGGCGGGGCCGGGCGGCGGCGGTTGGACACCGGGTGGCGCCGGGGGCTGCGGCCCCGAGCCGGCACCGGCGTCGGGTGCCCACGGGGCGGTCACCACCGGCACCGACGCGGTGCGGAGGGCCTGCTCCGGGGTGGGGGTGCGGCGCAGCTCCACCAGGTAGGCCTCCACCTCGGCCTCGGCCACCTCCAGGTGGCACGGCACGTCGAGCGCCCGGTCGGCGCGGCGGAAGAGGTCGGTGAGCAGCGGGTCCTCGGCGCGGCCCGACGCGCCGGCCTTCACGCGGGCGGCCCGCAGCAGGCTGCGCAGCTCGCGCCGCCGCTTCGTGGGCCGGGCGTTGGCCTCCGCGACCTCGCGGGCGGTCGCCAGGGTCTTGTCGGCCAGCGCGGTCCAGCTCTCCAGGCCCTTCGACGCCAGCGCCACGTCGCCCCGGGCCACCAGCGCCTCCAGGCGCTCCAGCCACGGGCGCAGGCCCCGCTCACCGGTGATGACCTCGGGATCGATCGGGTCGAGCAGGCCGGCGATGCCGGTGACCTCGGCCCGGCTGAGCGCCAGCGCGTTGCGACCCTCCCCCACCAGGGTCTCGATCTCGGCGAGGGTCTGGCGGGCGATCGCCAGCACGTCGGACAGGCGGTCGACCTCGTCGCCGGCGCTGACCGCGGTGGCGAGCGCCGACTCGACGGTCGTCAGGTCGTCCGCCATGCCCAGCGGGTCGGTGACCGCCTTCTCGGCGAGTCCGTCGAGCGCCTCGCGGGCGGCGGCGACGATGCGGAACCCGGGCCGCGCCACCGCCAGCCGCTGCGCCTCGGACCGGGCGTCGCCCAGCCGCAGGTCGAGGTCGTGCCAGATGGTGGCGACCTCGACCACCACGGTCTCGAGCGCGCTGCAGGCGTCGCGCACCATCGACAGGAGCTCGTGGGGCGTGACGCCCTGCGGCGCCGACGGGAACCCGATCGTCGGGCTGTTGAGCTGGGCGAACAGCGCGGTGGCGACGTTGTCGTCGAGCGTGCCCCAGCCGCGGGCGGCGCCGACCCGCTCGATGAGCTGGCCCAGCACGGCCAGCGGCTCGCGCAGCTCGGCGAGGGCCTGCGCCGCCGGGCCCACACGCGCCGCGGTGACGCCGCCGATCGAGGCGTCACCGACGAGGCGGACGTAGGTGGGGTCGGCCTCCAGGTTGGCGATCCGGGCGACGTACTCGTCGTGCTCCGAGCGCAGCTCCTGGAGGCGGCGGTCGAGGGCGTGGGCGGCCGGGCTCATCCTTCCGGCTCCTCCTCGTCGGCAGGGTCGGGCGGCGGTGCCGGCGGCCTCGGCGGTGACGCCCGGAGCGCCACGTTCCCCACGTAGATGCCGTCGATCTTGGCCCGTCCCAAGGGCATCTCGGGGTGGATGAGCGCCAGCAGCGACTCGATCGACTCGACGCTCTGCGCCATCAGCGCCGTGTCGAGCGGGAAGACCTCGTTGTTCAGGAAGGCGTTGGCCTCGCGGGTGCCGTACAGCTGGATGCCGTCGATCAGCTGCTGCGCCACCTCGGGGGCCACGTCGCCGTCGGTCGCGTAGAAGGACCGCAGCGCGGCGCGGTCGCGGAGCAGGCGGTCCATGCGCGTGTAGAAGGCCGACACCACCGCCTGGACCGCGTCCGGGTCGCGCTCGATCAGCTTGTCGCTGGCGACGATGACGTCGACGATCGAGTTCGGGACGTCCGCGCTGCTGAGCGTCACCGTGTGGCCGGCGGCCCGGGCGGCCGACGTCTCCGGCTCCCACACGATCGCCAGCTGGACGTCGTCGTCCTCCAGCATCTCGTACGCCGTCGACGACTGGTCGACCGGGACCAGCTCGAAGTCGCTGAGCCGCAGCTCCTCGGCGGTGTTGGCCAGCTCGTTGAGGAGCATCTCCGACGGCGAGTGGGCGGTGTAGGCCAGCCGCGGCTTCCCGCCCTCCTCGGCCCGCGCCTCCACCAGGGCGGGGATGTCGTCGATGCTGTCGAGCTCGGGGTGGTTGCCGGTGCCCAGCACCAGGGCGTCGGCGCCGACGCTCTGGTCGATGATCCCGACGATCGTGCCGGCGGGGTGGTTGAGCAGGTACTGGTCGACGGTGGTGACCGCGATGTCGGCCCGGCCCGACGTGATGTCGGCGGCCCGCACGTCCTGGCACACCTGGTCGACGTAGAGCAGCGTGTAGCCGGAGCCGTCGAGCAGCGTCGGGTCGCGGAAGGGCGCGTAGCCCGACCAGCCGTCGCCCTCCACGACGATCGTGGTCTCGTCGTGCTCGGGGATCTCGGTCGGTCGGCAGGGGACGGCGGCCGCGCCCTCGTCGTCGTCGCCGATCCACCACACGACGACCGCCATCAGGACCAGGGCGGCAAGCCCGGCGACGAGGCGCGACCGGGTCACGCCCCGTACTCCCGCAGCCGCACGTAGAGGCCGAGGCCGGCCAGCGCCAGCACCGCCACCGCGGTGGCCACCGCGATCCGGTCGAGGCGGGCGGTCGCCGCCGCGGCGCTGCGGGCGTGGCCGTCGAACATCGCCTGCTTCTCCAGCTGCGCCTCGGCGATGGTGGAGGTGATCTGGCTGAAGGTGAGACCGCGGCGGTAGTGCTCGACCGCCATCTGGGGCTGGTTGTAGTCGAGCAGCTGGCGCATGACGCGGTCGGCGGCCAGGAAGTCGCCGAGCGCCACGACCGTGCGCCGGGCCATCTCGTCGCGGCGGTTGGCACCGGCCACCGCGGCCTGGGCCAGCATGCCGCCCGCGCCCTCGGGCACGTTGGCGCCCTGGCTGATCTGGGCCAGCGCCACCGCCCGGTCGCGGTCCTGGACCCGGAACAGCTCCTCGGTGAGGCTCTGGTACTGGGCCTCCGCCTCGGCGCCACGCCCGGGGTCGAACAGCAGGTGGCCCTGCGCCTGCCGGGCCGACACGACCTTCGCCCGGGCCCGGGCCAGCACCTGCACCGAGTCGAACGCCTGCAGCCGGGCGGCGGTGAGGTGGTGGGCCGACGAGTCGAGCCGGGCCAGCGCGAACGCCCCGGCGAACACGGTCAGCACGGTGGCGACCAGCAGCGGCGGGTTGACGAGCCGGCGGAACGCCCGGGCCAGCAGCAGCTGCAGCACGACGAGGAAGCCGATCAGCCCCACCCACGACACGGCGATGAGGCCGATGGTCGACCTGGTGCGGGCCTGCTGGCGGTCGTAGGTGTCGTTGAGGACGTAGGTGTTGGCCTTGTCGATGAAGTCGGCCTCGCCGAACAGCGTGCCCTCCATCACCTGGTTGGCCCGCTGGTAGGCGTCGACCGCCGCCCGCTCGTCGCCGCGGGCGTCGGCGGCGAACGCCTCCTTCACCAGCGTGTGGTAGTGCGCCAGCGCGTACTCGATGTTGGCCAGCGGCTGCACGTAGGCGTCGTTGGCCGACGACTGGACCGCGGCGCGCACGAGGTTGTCGTGCACCTCGGTGCGCTTCCGGTCGTAGTTGGCCGGGTAGCCGTTCGAGCCCAGCGGCGTGTCGTCGACGAGGTCGCGCACCACGAGCTCGTCGAGCTCGGCGAGGCTGAGCTTGATCGCCTGCGCCACCGTGATGCCTTCGGTGGCGTCGCGGGCGACGGTCTCGAGGGTGTCGTCGTTGCGGGCGACGCCGAGCTGGATCGTGGTGGCGAAGAAGGCGGCGGGGAGGATGGCGAGCGCCATCGCGATCCGCAGGAGCATGGGAGTGCTGGGTCGCCGCAGCCACCGGGGACGGCGGGCGGCGCGCAACCGGGCGCGCAGCGCCGACCCCCGGCCCCCACCGGGTTCCCCCTCGTTGCCTCTCCGGCCTCGCTTCCTGGTCGCCACCCCACCGTCGGGCGGGGCCGGCGCATCGGCGGCGCGCTCAGCCGGCGCCGGGTTCAACGTCGCGGTCACCGGGCTCCCTCCGGCACCGACGTGTTCGCAGTCTCGTCCACCCTGTCGTTCTTCGCTCCCCAGCATGCGGTCCCGGAGGCCGTGGCGGCGGCCCCTACGGGTTGCGGTCGCAACGGGACGCGGAGACCGTAACAGTGCGGAAAGGCCCGGAATGTTGCGGGTTGGTTAACGGATCGGCGGCCCGGGTCCGGTGCCCTGGTGGGGCGTGACTTTTGCGTGCGATGCGCAAATTGTGCCTGGTCCGGTCCCGGTCGTGGTCGCATGGGCCGCCGGGGCGCCGCGGGTGGCGGGGTGGTGCGGTCGGGGTCGCCGGCGGCGGGCGGGCCACGGTCGACACACAGCCGTCATGTGGTTCGCGCGCGGTCCACAATCGTTGACCGCTCGGGGGCCACACCCCGCTACGGCCCGTCGTCCCAAAGGGGTCCGAAGGCGTCGATCGGCGGCTTCCGGGGTCGTCCCGGGCGACCTTCGGGAACGATCACCGACCGGAACAGGCGGCCACCGAGGGCGGTGCCCACCGCACGGGCGACGGTCCGGGCGGAGCGGGCCGGGCGGGAGCGGTGGGTCGTGGGCTACGGCTCGGCGGGGCGGGGCGCGTAGATCGCCAGCCGCTCGCCTGACTTGGTGATGTCGAGCTCGGTGCCGCCGTCGAACGTCTCGCCGTCGCGAGCCAGGCGGAGCGGCCCGTCGAGGCTCCGCACGTGCAGGCCGGTCGCCGACCAGGACCGCAGGAGCGGGCTGCGGTGCAGCCGCCCGGTCACCGCCGCCAGCACCAGGCGGGTGCGGCTGAAGGGGTGGCCGGCATCGGCGACGCGGACGTCGAGCCGACCGTCGTCGAGCCGGTCGCGCCAGGTGGGGGCCATGCCGGCCGGCTGGTAGGTGCAGTTGCCGATGAACACCGCCCACAGGTGCTGGGGCTCCCCGTCGACCTCCACCCGGCACGGCGTGCCGTGGCGCAGCACCCGGGCGACCGCCACGGCGAGGGCCGGCCACTTCCCCACCCGGGACTCGAGCTGCTCGCGGGCGTCGACGATCTCGGTGTAGCTGCCGAAGCTGGCGGTGTTCAGGAACGGCCGGCCGGCGATGCGGGCCACGTCGACCTCGATGGCGGTCCCGGCCCGGATGGCGGTCACCGCGTCGTCGACGGTCTCGACGCCGAGGTCGCGGGCGAGGTGGTTGAGGGTGCCGGCCGGGACGACGGCCAGCGGCAGCCGGTGCTCGAGGGCCACGTCGGCGGCGGTGTTGATCGACCCGTCGCCGCCGGCCACGCCCAGGGCCCGGACCCCGGAGC
>DATCLV010000276.1:0-4854 GCA_036563745.1 Acidimicrobiales bacterium
GGGCCGGGGGTCGGGGGAAAACGAGCGGAGCCGACCGCGGGTGGATCGGTCGGCTCCTGACAGACTGGAACGCTCAGAGGGGGGATCCGGCATCCTCACGTCTGCTTTCTGAGCGGCTTCGGAGGGGGGATTCCGGCACCGCTCTATGTGTTGATCATAGTGCCGCACCCGGCGCGATTCGTCAAATGAATGTTTCTGATGGGTAATATCGCCGGCAGCGATGGACCTCCGACAGCTCGCCGCTCTCGTCGCCGTGGCCGACGAAGGATCGTTCTCCGCCGCGGCGCGGGCCCTCAACACCGTGCAGTCCAACGTGTCCACCCACATCGCCCGGCTCGAGCGCGAGCTGGGCGCGACGCTCGTCGACCGGGCGGGCGGGATGCTCACCGAGGAGGGCGAGGTCGTGGTCGGCCGCGCCCGGCGCATCCAGCGCGAGCTGGAGTCGCTGCGCACCGACGTGGCCTCCCTGCTCCACCAGGTGTCCGGCCAGGTGCGCCTGGGGTGCATCGGCACCGCCGGCCGCTGGCTGGTCCCCCGCCTCTTCGTGAAGGTCGCCGAGCGGCACCCCGACGTCGACGTCGTCGTCGTCGACGCCACCACCACGTCGCTGGTGCCCCAGCTCCTGTCCGAGACGCTCGACCTGGCCGTTCTCAACCTGCCCCTGGCCGAGCCCGAGATCCTCACCGAGCAGCTCTTCGACGAGGAGCGCGTGCTGGTCGTCCCCGCCGAGCACCCGCTGGCCGAGCGCACCCACATTGAGTTCCAGGAGCTCGCCCAGCACGAGGTGCTGCTCGAGCCCCAGGGCACGCCGTTCCGCGACGAGCTCGACCGGGCGGCCGCCAAGGCGGGCGTCACCCTCAAGGCGCAGGCCGAGGTCGACGGCATCCGGCTGCTGTCCACGCTCGCCTTCGAGGGCTTCGGGCCCGCGGTGCTGCCCGCCACCGCCGCACCGCCGTGGATCGACGAGCGGTGCCGGCGGGTCGCCGTCCACGGCCTGCTGCCCCGGTCGGTCGGCCTGGCCCGCAACCAGCGGGGACGGCTGTCGGCCCCGGCGCGGGCGGTGCAGGAGGCGATCCGGGAGATCGTCCGGGAGGAGGACCCGGCGGGCATCCACCGGGCCTTCGCCGAGGGCGCCTGACGAGCCCCGGCGTACCGGCGACCGACCGGCCCGCACGCCTGACACACCGTCAAGACCCCGGGATGTCCGGGTCTGAAAGTGCATGACAGCCGGGGCAGAGCAGTAGCCTCGGCCGCGTGGCCGAGAGCATCACGATCACCGACAACCGCACGGGCGAGAGCGTCGAGATCCCCATCGAGGACGGTGGGGTCAGCGCCGTCCAGTGGCGCCAGTTGCTCCCGAACATCTGGTTCTACGATCCCGCCTTGACCACGACGGCGTTGACGAAATCGGCCATCACGGAGATCGACGGGGAGAAGGGCATCCTCCGCTACCGGGGGTACCCGATCGAGCAGCTGGCCGAGCAGTCGACCTACCTCGAGGTCGCCTACCTGCTGCTCCACGGCGAGCTGCCGACGGCGGCCCAGTACGACACCTGGGTCCACGACATCACCTACCACACGTTCATCCACGAGAACGTGCGGAAGCGGTTCCTCGAGGGCTTCCACTACGACGCCCACCCGATGGGCATGCTGGTCTCCGCGGTCGCCGCGCTGTCGACCTTCTACCTCGACGCCAAGGACATCCACGACCCGGAGATCCGCTACAAGCAGATCGTCCGGCTGATCGCCAAGATGCCGACGCTCGCCGCCGCCTGCCACCGGTTCTCGGTCGGCCAGCCGTTCGTCTACCCGGACAACTCGCTCACGTTCACCGCCAACTTCCTGTCGATGCTCTGGAAGGTGGCCGAGCCCCGCTACGACGCCAACCCCAAGCTGGCCCGGGCGCTCGACATCCTCTTCATCCTCCACGCCGACCACGAGCAGAACTGCGGCACCACCGCCATGCGCACGGTCGGGTCCGCCCACGCCGACCCCTACGTGAGCGTGGCCGCCGCCACCGCCGCCCTCTACGGGCCCCGGCACGGCGGCGCCAACGAGGCCGTGATCCACATGCTCAAGGAGATCGGCTCGCTCGACCGGGTCGACGACTACGTCGAGTCCGTACGCCGGGGCGAGCGGGTGCTCCAGGGCTTCGGGCACCGGGTGTACAAGAACTACGACCCCCGGGCGAAGATCATCAAGCAGGCCGCGGAGGACGTCTTCGAGGTCACCGGCAAGAACCCGCTGCTCGACATCGCGCTGAAGCTGGAGGAGGTCGCCCTGGCCGACTCCTACTTCATCGACCGGAAGCTCTACCCCAACGTCGACTTCTACTCGGGGCTGATCTACCAGGCCATGGGCTTCCCCATCGAGATGTTCACGGTGCTGTTCGCCATCCCCCGGACGGCGGGGTGGCTGGCCCACTGGGTCGAGCTCCTGGAGCAGGACCAGAAGATCGTCCGGCCCCGCCAGCTCTACGTCGGCGAGGGCAAGCGCGACTACGTGCCGATCGAGGCCCGCTCGTAGCGCCGGCGGCACGACCGACCCGACAGCCCGACCGGACCCACCGGCCCGACCGGAACGACCGGCCCACCGACCAAGCCCGAGCGGAGGCGACGTGCACGCCGTGACCATCGTCGACGGCGCCGTAGAGTGGCGCGAGCAGCCCGACCCGGAACCCGGGCCGGACGAGCTGCTCGTGCGCGTCCGCGCCGCCGGCATCTTCCGGGGCGACCTCGTGCAGGTCGCCGGGTTCTACCCGCCGCCGCCCGGCACGGCGCCGCCCGACCGCCCCGGCCTGGAGCTGGCCGGCGAGGTGGTCGCCGTCGGCGAGCGGTGCCGGCGCTTCGGCGTGGGCGACCGGGTGATGGCGGTCGTGCCCGGCGCCGGGCAGGCCGAGCTGGCGGCGGTGCCCGAGGCGGTGGCCATGCCGGTGCCGCAGGGCGTCACCTGGGCGCAGGCCGGCGGCTTCCCGGAGAACTACACGACCGCCCACGACGCCCTGTTCACCCAGTGCGGCCTGACGCTGGGCGAGCGGGTGTGCGTCCACGGCGCGGCCGGCGGGGTCGGGACCGCCGCGGTCGAGCTGGCCGCCGCGGCCGGGTGCGACGTCGTGGCGACCGTGCGCGACGAGGGCCTGCGGGCCAACGTCGAGGCGCTCGGGGCCACGGTCACCGCGCCCGACACGTTCGGCGAGGCGGGCCCCTTCGACGTGATCCTCGAGCTGGTGGGCGCCCCCAACATGCCGGCCAACCTCAAGGCCCTGGCCCCCGGCGGCCGCATCTCGGTGGTCGGCATCGGCGCCGGCGCCAAGGTGGAGGTCGACTTCTGGCAGCTCATGCGGGCCCGGGGGCGGATCCACGGGTCGCTGCTGCGACCCCGGTCGCTGGAGGAGAAGGCGATGGCGGCGCGGGCCGTCGAGCGCCACGTCCTTCCGTTGCTGGCGTGGGGCGACGTGACCGTGCCGATCGCCGCCACCTACCCGTTCGCCGAGGTGGCCGCCGCCTACGAGCGGTTCGAGCAGGGCGGGAAGTTCGGCAAGATCGTCCTCGTCGACGACGTCGCCGCCGCCGAGCTCGGGTGAGCCCGCCGAAATCGGGTGATCCTCGGGGGTAGAGCCCCCAAAGATCACCCCAGAACGCCGGGATCGCCGGTTCCCACGTGCAGGCGGGCGACGCGGGCGGTGGCGAGGACGGCCCCGTCGACCGTGAACCACACGTCGACCCGGTCGTCGCCGCGGTCGACCAGCAGCTCGACGTCGGCGCCGACCGGGATGCCGGCGCCGTACTCCATGACCGCCCGCACCGGCCGGCCGTCCCGCGGCCGCAGGTCGGCCGCGCCGTCACCGGCGCCACAGGCCAGCACCTCCTCGACCGCCGACCAGTAGGCGGCGTTGTTGACGTGGTTCATGACGTCGTAGTCGACGACCCGGAGCGGCCACGCGACCCGCTCCAGCCGCTCCCGCCCGGGCCCCTCGGCGGGCGGGGCGGGCAGCACGTGGCGGGCGGCGATGCGCCGGCCGCCGGCGGCCTCGCCGTAGATGTCGAGGAACGCCTCGGGGAGGCGGGCGGGCGTCAGCGTGTCGGGCCGGAGGTGCACCCACAGGGTGTCGACCTCGACGTGGCCGCCCCGCTCCCCCACCATCGCCAGGCGCCGGCCCGCCCACCGGCCGCCGGTGCCGCTGCACCAGGTGGCCAGGTCGAGCCACTCGCCCCACCGGGGCGGTCGCAGCACGTCGACCACCGAGCGCCGGACCACCCAGACGCCGCCGCTGGGGCCGGTGGCGGCGTCGAGGCCGCTGTCCTCGGTGTCGTCGTTGCCGACGTCCTGCAGGTAGCGGGCGCAGGCGTCGAGCCGGAGGCGCTGCGAGCGGGCGGCGTCGCCGAGGCGCACCCGCCGCCGCGAGCGGTAGACCCGGCCCTTCTCGGGGAGGGGCACCATCGCCCCCAGTGCGTCGTCCATGGTGCGGGTACGTTGACCGACCCGGCGCCCCGGCGGCAATCCGGGGCTACTCGCCCTCGTCGACCGGGGCGAGGTCGAGGCGGAAGCCGAGGAGGGTGAGGCCGGGGACGGGCTCCCAGTCGGTGGCCTCGTCCCGCACGAACCCGAGACGCAGGTAGAGCCGGTGGGCGGCGGTCATCCGCTCGGTGGAGTGCAGGGCGATGCGCCGCTTCCCCGCCGCGCGGGCCCGGTCGATGCAGGCCCGGACCAGCGCCGCGCCCACGCCGCGACCCTGCGCGTCGCTCGACACGGCCAACATGCGGATGCCGGCGGTGTCGGGGTCGGTGAACTCGGCCGACGACGACTCGGGGCCGGGCACGTAGGTGACGCCGCCCAGCACGCCCCGTTCGGGGT
>DATCLV010000278.1:0-6946 GCA_036563745.1 Acidimicrobiales bacterium
GAGGTGCTCGGCTCGGGCCAGTACGCCGACGTCGAGCTGGGCGTCGGGCCGCTGCCCGGCCGGGCCGACGGCGGCGGCGTGGTGGTGGCCGGCGGCGGGCTGTCGATCACCGCCCGCGACCCGGCGAAGCAGGCGGCCGGCTGGCGGTTCGTCGAGTTCCTCACCTCGCCGGAGAGCCAGTCGGCGTGGGCGGCGGCCACCGGCTACACGCCGGTGCGGCTGTCGGCGGTCGACCTGCCCGAGCTCAGCGAGGCGTGGGCCACCACGCCGGAGCTGCGGGTCGCGTACGACCAGCTCGTCGAGGGCGCGGAGAACACCGCCACCGCCGGGCCGCTGGTGGGCGACATGCCGGCGGTGCGCAAGGCGGTCGAGGAGGCGCTCACCGCCATGTTCGTCGCCGACCTGGCGCCCGAGGACGCCGTGGCCCGGGCCGCCGAGGAGTCCGATGCGGCGATTGCCTCCTACAACGAGCGGTTGGGTGGGTAACGTCCCGGGTCGCCCCCGGCGGCGGCAGGAACAGGAGAGTTGATGGGACGGGTTGCCTTCGATCACGTCACCAAGCGCTTCGGTGAGGTGACCGCGGTCGACGATCTCACCCTCGACGTGGCCGACCAGGAGTTCCTCGTGCTCGTGGGGCCGTCGGGGTGCGGGAAGACCACCGCGCTGCGGATGCTGGCGGGGCTCGACGACCCCACGTCGGGCGACATCGTGATCGGCGATCGGGTCGTCACCGAGGTCGCGGCGATCGACCGCGACATCGCGATGGTGTTCCAGAGCTACGCCTTGTACCCGCACATGACGGTCCGGCGGAACATCGAGTTCCCACTCCGGAGCCGGAAGGTGCCGGCCGCCGAGCGCGAGCGGCTCGTGCAGGAGGCGGCGGCCACGCTCGACCTGGAGGCGCTGCTCGACCGCAAGCCGGCCCAGCTGTCGGGCGGCCAGCGGCAGCGGGTGGCGCTGGCCCGGGCGATCGTCCGGCGCCCGGCGGTGTTCCTGATGGACGAGCCGCTGTCGAACCTCGACGCCAAGCTGCGGGTGCAGACCCGGGCCGAGCTGGTCGAGCTGCAGCGGCGCCTGGCCACCACCGTGGTCTACGTCACCCACGACCAGGTCGAGGCGATGACGATGGCCGACCGCATCGCGGTGATGGACCGGGGCGTGCTCCAGCAGGTCGGCCCGCCGCAGGAGGTCTACGCCACCCCGGCCAACCTGTTCGTCGCCCGGTTCATCGGCAACCCGCCGATGAACACGGTCACCGGCAAGGTGGTCGTGTCCGAGGGCACGGTCGGCGTGCAGCTGCCGGGCGGCCGGATCGAGCTGCCCGACGACGTGGCGGCCGCGGTGAAGGCGCACGACGAGGGCGAGGTGGTGGTCGGGGTCCGGCCCGAGCACGCCCGGCTCGACCCGGAGGGCCCGCTGGAGGCGACGGTCGCGGTGGTCGAGGTGCTGGGCCACGAGCAGCACGTCATCTGCCGCCTGAAGGACGCCCCGCCCGCGGCCGACGCCGAGGGCGCCACCGACGACGTGGCCGGGGCCGTGGCCACCGAGTCGCTGTTCATCGTGCGGCAGCCCAACGACGACGTGGCGCCGGGCATCGGCGTCGGCGTCCGCATCACCGTCGACACCCGCCGCGTCCACGTCTTCGACGCCGGCACGGCCGGGCAACGCCTGGAGGCCGCGTAGCCATGGAGCGGGGCTGATGGCCAGGTCCCACACCCGTGCGGCCCAGCGGCGCCGCGAGGCGCTGCTCGGCTACCTCCTGGTGGCGCCGGCGCTGCTGGTCTTCGCCGTCTTCACCTTCTACCCCTTCGCCAAGAACTTCCGGCTCGCCGTCTACCGCGACAAGCTCTTCGGGGCCGGGTCGGAGTACGTGGGCACTGAGCAGGTCACCGACGTCCTCGGCTCCGGCGACTTCCGCCAGAGCCTGTGGGTCACGGTGCTGTTCGCCCTCATGTCGGTGCCGGCCGGCATCTTCCTCGGCCTGGCCCTGGCCGTCGCCGCCCACCAGCGGCTCAAGGGCATCGGCATCTACCGGACGATCTTCGCCTCCACCGTGGCCAGCTCGGTGGCCGTGGCGTCGGTCATCTTCGGCACGCTGTTCAACCCGGTGATCGGCTGGCTGCCGTGGCTGGGGTTCAACCCGCAGCCGCCGCTGCTCCAGAACCCCGACTGGGCGCTGCCGGCCGTCGCCCTGGTCACCATCTGGCAGAGCATCGGCCTGTCGTTCATCGTGATGTCCGCCGGCCTCCAGGCCATCCCCGACGAGGTGATGGAGGCGGCTCAGCTCGACGGCGCCCGGCCGTGGCGGCGGTTCTGGCGGGTGACGGTGCCGCTGCTGTCCCCGACGATCTTCTTCGCCGTCGTGGTGGGCGGCATCTTCGCCTTCCAGGCCTTCGCCCAGGTGGAGATGCTCACCGACGGCGGCCCCATCAAGCGGACGAACGTCCTCACCTACTACATCTACACGACGATGCGGGAGGCCCAGGACGAGGGGAAGGCGGCGGTGCTGTCGATCGCCCTGTTCTTCGTGACCCTGGCGCTCACCCTGTTCCAGATGCGGATCCTCGAGAAGCGGGTGCACTATGCGCAGTAGCCCCGCCCTCCGGAAGGCCCTGCGCTACCTGGTGCTCACGGTGCTGGCCTTCATCGTGCTGTTCCCGGTGTACGTCACCGTGGTGGGGTCGCTGCTGCTGCCCGAGCAGCTCACGTCGCGGCCGCCCACCCTGTTCCCGAACGACCCGCAGTGGGGCTCCTACTCCGAGGCCTGGACCGACGGGCACTTCGGCACCTATCTGTGGAACAGCGCGGTCGTCACGGCGATGATCACCCTGGGCCAGCTCGTGACGTCGATCCTCGCCGGCTACGCCTTCGCGATGCTGGAGTTCCCGTTCAAGCGGACGATCTTCGTGGTGTTCCTGGCCACGATGATGGTGCCGTTCGAGGTCACGATCATCACGAACCTCCAGACGGTCACCGACCTCCACTGGTACGACACCTACGCCGGCCTGGCGGTGCCGTTCCTGGCCACCGGGTTCGGGGCGTTCCTGCTGCGCCAGGCGTTCCTGCAGATCCCGGCCGACCTGCGCGACGCCGCCACCATCGACGGCTACGGGCACCTGAAGTTCCTGGTCCGGGTGGCGGTCCCGCTGGCTCGCCCGTCGATCGCGGCGCTGGCGGTGTTCTCGTTCCTGGGCGCCTGGAACCAGTACCTCTGGCCGCTGCTGGTCACCGAGGACGACCGCCTGCGCACCGTGCAGATCGGCCTCCGCCAGCTGCGCAGCACCCAGCTCGACGAGATCAACGTCACGCTGGCCGGCACGGTCCTGGCGGCCCTGCCGCTGGTCGTGCTGCTCATCCTCTTCCAGAAGCAGTTGATCCGAGGGCTCACCACCGGGGCGGTGAAAGGTTGATGCGGATGCGCACCTCCATGGTCAGTTCGTGGCGTCCTCGGTCCTTCACGGCCGTGGCGCTGGTCGCGGCGTTGCTCACGGCCACCGCGGCCTGCGGTGGGGGCGGCAGTGACGACGACGCGTCGCCGGGCGACGGCGGGGGAGAGGGCAGCATCCCGGACTGCCCGCTCGACGCCCTCGACGAGGCCACCGGGCCGGTCGAGATCACGATGTGGCACACGATGGGCCGCGCCAACGAGGAGGCCCTGGTCTCGCTGACCGACGCCTTCAACGCCTCGCAGGAGAAGGTCCGGGTGAAGCTGGTCAACAACACCAGCTACGACGACCAGCAGGACAAGTACCGGGCCGGCCTCTCCACCGGCGACCTGCCCGACGTGGCGCTGATGCAGGACGTCTACCAGCAGCAGATGGTCGACACGCAGACGGTGCTGCCCGCCCAGAGCTGCATGGAGGAGGACACCGGTTTCGACGAGGGCGACTTCGTCCCCCGCACGCTCGAGTACTACCGGATCGGCTCGGTCCAGTGGGGCCTGCCGTTCAACGTGTCGAACCCGGTCCTCTACTACGACAAGGCGGCCTTCCGGCAGGCGGGGCTCGACCCCGAGGCGCCGCCGGTCAGCTTCGACGACGTGCGGGCCGCCGCCCAGGCCGTCAAGGACGCCGGGTTCCCCACCGGGATGAGCCTCAAGGTCGACTCGTGGCACTTCGAGCAGTTCCTGGCGCTCCAGGACGGCGAGCTGGTCGACAACGGCAACGGGCGCGAGGAGCGGGCCACCGCCGCCGCCTTCGACAGCGACGAGGGCCGGGAGGTCTTCGCGTTCCTGGGCGGCCTGGTGGCCGACGGCCTGGCCACGCCCAGCCCCCGCACCGGGCCGAGCCAGTTCGACAACATCCTCGGCATCGGGTCGCACAACCACGCGATGACGATCGACTCCTCGGCGGCGCTGGGCACGATCACCGAGGTGCTCGGCTCGGGCCAGTACGCCGACGTGGAGCTGGGCGTGGCGCCGCTGCCGGGCCGCACGGCCGACGGCGGCGTGACGGTGGGCGGCGCGGCCCTGTACATCTCGGCCGACGAGCCCGAGAAGCAGGCCGCCGCCTGGGAGTACATCGCCTACCTGACCTCGCCCGAGACCCAGTCGAAGTGGGCGGCCGCCACCGGCTACATCCCGGTGCGCACCTCGGCGGTCGACCTGCCCGAGGTCACGGCCCGCTGGGAGGAGATCCCCGGGTTCCGGGTCGCCTACGACCAGCTCGTCGAGGGCGCCGACACCACGGCGACCGGCGGCGCCGTGATCGGCGACTTCGAGAGCGTGCGCGCCGCCATCGAGGAGGCGCTGAACCGCATGTACCTGGAGGACGGCGACCCGGCGGCGGCGCTCACCGAGGCCGCGGACGCCGCCACCGCCGCGATCGAGTCGTACAACGAACGTCTCTAGTGGGCAGGCGCTACCGGAGGCGGGCGAGGGTGACAAGGAGTGAGCCGTGAGGAACCGGAGAACGCTGGCCTGGACGACCGCGCTGGTCCTGGCGGCCACCTCGTGCGGGGGCGGCGGTGACGACGCCGCGCCCGACCCCGACGGCGGCGTCTCGCCCGACGAGCTGCCCGAGTGCCCGCTCGACGCCCTGGACGACGTCACCGAGCCGGTCGAGCTCACCATGTGGCACACGATGACCCGGGCGAACGAGGAGGCGCTGATCTCGCTGACCGAGGCCTTCAACGCCTCGCAGAGCGACGTCGTGGTGAAGCTGGTCAACAACAACAGCGCCGACGACCAGCACGAGAAGTACCTGTCGGCGCTGGAGACCGGTGGCCGGCGGCCCGACCTCATCCAGTCGCAGGAGTACTACCTGCAGCAGATGGTCGACACGCGGAGCGTGCTGCCGGTGGCGTCGTGCATCGAGGCCGCCGCCGACGGGGGCGAGGAGGTCGACACCGACGACTTCGTCGAGCGGACCCTGGCCTACTACGAGATCCAGGACGTCCAGTGGGCGCTGCCCTTCGCGGTGTCCGAGCCGATCCTCCTCTACGACCGGACGGCGTTCGAGCGGGCCGGCCTCGACCCGGACAGCCCGCCGGCCACCTTCGACGACCTGCGGGCCGCCGCCCAGGCGCTGGTCGACGCCGGCCACGAGTACGGGCTGGGCCTCAAGCTCGACGCCTGGCACCTGGAGCAGATGCTGGCGTGGCAGGGCGAACCGTTCGTCGACAACGGCAACGGCCGCGACGACCGCGCCACCGAGCTGGCCTTCGACACCGAGACGGCGGTCGAGACGTTCGCCTTCCTCAAGGGCCTGGTCGACGACGGGCTGGCGGTGACCAACTCGGCGGAGGGCACCGGCGGCTTCGACAACCTCCTCAGCGTGGGCACCGGCAAGGTGGGGATGACGATCGACTCGTCGGGCACGCTGGGCACGATCATCGAGGTGCTGGAGAGCGGGCAGTTCCCGGACGTCCGTCCCGACGTCGGCCCGGTGCCGGGCCTGGAGGACGACGGCGGCGTCCTGGTCGGCGGCTCGGGCCTCTACATCACGGCGCCGGACGGCGAGCCGGAGAAGCAGGCCGCGGCGTGGCGGTTCGCCGAGTTCCTGACCTCGCCGGAGAGCCAGTCGAAGTGGGCGGCGGCGACGGGGTTCATCCCGGTGCGCAGGTCGGCGACCGAGCTGCCGGAGATCCAGCAGCGGTGGGAGGAGATCCCCGGGTTCCGGGTGGCGTACGACGAGCTGAACGAGGGCGCGGAGAACGACGCCACGGCCGGGCCGGCCATCGGCGACTACCGGGGCGTCCGCCGGGTGGTCGGCGAGATCGAGTCGCGCATGTACCTGGAGGACCTGTCCCCGGAGGACGCGATCGCCCAGATCACCGAGGAGGTCAACGAGGTCCTCGCCTCCTACAACGAGCGCCTCTGACCCGTAACCCACGCCTGACCGCCACCCACGACGAACCTGCCCCCGAACCGGGGAGCCCGCTCCCCGGTTCGGGGGCACGTTCGGGGCTCAGGGTCGGCTGGTGCGTCAGGCGGCGGCGATCACCTCGAGCTCGACCAGCCAGTCGCTGTCGAGGGTCTGCACCACGATCGCGGTCGTCGGGATGCGACGACCGCCGAGGGCGGCGGTCCGGGCGGCGGCGTTGGCCTCGGCGTAGCCGGCGTCGCGCAGGTAGCTCGTGAGGCGGACGATGTTGTCGACGGTCATGTCGGCCGAGGCCAGGATCCTCCGGATGTTCGACCAGATCAGGTCGAGCTGCTCCTCCAGCGTGGCGCCGGGCACCCCTTGCGGGTCGAGGCCCATCGTCCCGGCCACGAACACCAACCGCTCGGTCCCGCGCAGCTCGATCGCGTGCGCGTAGTCGCCCGTCGCCGGGTACACCCCGTCGACGGGGTTGTGAGGGATCACCTGCATCCCGGCGACACTACGGGGCCGGTCACCACCACTTGGTCTCGCGGGCCTGGGCGGTGCCGCCGGTGCGGTCGAGGGCGTCGAGCGCGGCCAGGTCGTCGTCGCTGAGGGTGAAGTCGAAGATCTGGGCGTTCTCC
>DATCLV010000282.1:0-7047 GCA_036563745.1 Acidimicrobiales bacterium
CTCGTCGAGACCACCGGGCAGGTGCACGTGCACCGACTGGGTGTTGGCCCCGCCGACGTCGGCCGGGCTGCGGACCCAGTCGGCCCACTCGGCGCTCACCATGATCCGGCCCTGGCCGGCGCAGCTCATCTCGTAGTGGCCCATCTCCGGCGCCTCCGGCGGTCCGTCGATCGCCATCGTCACCTCGAAGCCGAAGGCCTTGGCCAGCCACTCCAGGGCGGCCTTCGGGTCGCGGTAGTGCACGCTCGTCGTGAAGGTGGGAGTGTCCATACCTGAGAACATTTGCTGAACTTGGAAACTATGTCAAGAGACGGCCACGATCCGGTCGCTGGTCACCCGTGACCGGCGACCGCCGGGCTCAGTCGTCCCGGTAGAGCAGCAGCACGCCGGAGGGGGTGCCGCCGCCCGTCGTCACCACCGCCGTGCGGGCCCCCTCGACCTGGCGGGCGCCGGCGGCGCGCCGGAGCTGCACGACCGCCTCGTGCACGAAGCCGAAGCCGTGGGTCCGACCCTCCGACAGCTGGCCGCCGTGGGGGTTGACCGGCAGGTCGCCGCCGAGGGCGATCCGCGTGCCGCCGTCCAGCCAGTCCTGCGCCTCCCCGAGCCCGCAGAACCCCAGCGCCTCCAGCCACGACACGGCGTTGAACGTGAACCCGTCGTAGACCAGGGCCACGTCCACGTCCGCCGGGGTGAGGTCGGTGCGGGTCCACAGGTGGGCCGACTGGCCCAGCACCTGGGGCTCGTGGGTGACGGTGTCCTGGTCCCACGACACCCGCTCGGTGATCTGCGTCCCGACGGCCGCCACCCGCACCGCGGGGTGGGGGAGGTCGGCGGCGGCGTCGACGTGCGACACCACCACGGCGATCGACCCGTCGCACGGCACGTCGCAGTCGTAGAGCCCGAACGGCGACGTGATCGGCCGCGCCGCGAAGTAGTCGTCGAGCGTCATCGGGTCGCGGTAGATCGCGTCGGGGTTCAGCCCGGCGTGCGCCCGCCCGTTGACGGCGATCCGGCCCAGCAGCTCACGGGTCGCCCCGTACCGGTGCAGGTACTGGTGGGCGTGCATCCCGATCCAGTGGGCGGCCGACATCGCCCCGAACGGGGCCCGGTGCTCCTGCATCGCCCCCGACACCCGGCCCAGGCCGGCGGCGGCGCCCACGTGGAGGCCCAGGTGGGTGAACGTCGACTCCCACACGGTCCGGAAGCACAGGACGTGCCGGCACAGGCCGGACGCCACGGCGAGCATGGCGGCGATCACGGCGCCGCCGGGGCCGGGCAGGTCGCCGCCGCCGTTGATCCAGGTGGGGCGGAGCCGCAGGGCCTCCTCGACGGCGGTGACGCCCCCCTCGCTCATCCCCATGCCGCTGCCCGCCATGCCGCCGGGGTAGGTGGAGAGGCCGTCGATGTCGTCGAGCGTGAGCCCGGCGTCGGCCACGGCGGCCAGGCAGGCGTCGACGGTGAGCGACAGCGGGTCGCGCCCCAGCCGCCGGCCCAGCGCCGAGCGGCCGATGCCCGACAGCACCACCCGGTCCTCGAACCGGTCGCCCGACGCCGACGGGCGGGGCGTCGGCCGGACCGGCTCGGGCACCGGGTCGACCGCGGCGACCTCGCCGGTCGGGGCGAACAGCGGCAGCCACACGTCCTCGTGCCGCTCGAAGCGGACCTCGACGACCTGGCCGATGCGCACGTCGTCGGGGTCGACGTCGACCAGGTTCGTGGTCAGGCGGACCGACGGGTCCTCCTCCAGCGCCACGTTGGCGATCACGTACGGCGGCGGGAAGCCCGGCAGCCAGTGGTGCCGGTTGACCGTGAAGCCGATCACGGTGGCCCGGCCCGACACCTCGACCGGCGACCACGACCGGCTCCGGCAGCGCGGGCAGATCGGCACCGGCGGGTGGACCAGTGCCCGGCAGTCGTCGCAGCCCTGGATGCGCAGGCGCCCGTCGGCGCCGGAGGTCCAGAACCACTCGTTGAACGGCGTGAGGTGGGGGAGCGGGCGACCGCCGGCGCCGGTGCTCACGCGACCACCCCGCCCCGGTCGGCCCGCGACGCCGACGCGGCCGGCACGACGGCGCGCCCGGCCACCTCCGGGACCCGGACTCCCTGCACGACCGCGGTCATCGTCCCCCCTTCCGCCGGTGGCACGTGGCCATGTCGCCCCGGTCCTGCCCCCGGTCGGCCCGACTGTAGCTTTCCGTGGAAAGCCGGACTTCCGGGTTGCGAGACGGTCGCTCTCGCGGGCCGGTGGTACGGTTCTCGGATGGAGCTGGAGGGGAGATCAGCGATCGTCACCGGCGGCGCCGGCGGGCTGGGTGCGGCCACCGTACGGCACCTCGCCGGGCTCGGCATGGGCGTGGCGGTCTTCGACCGGGACGGCGACCGGGCCCGGGCCCTCGCCGAGGAGCTGGGGGATCGGGTCGTCGCCGTGGGCGGCGACGTGACCGACGACGGCGACGTCGCCGCGGCCGTCGAGGCCGGGCAGGGGGTCGGCACGCTGTCGCTGATCGTCAACGTCGCCGGCGGCGCCACCGGCGGCGGGCGGACGGTCGGCCGCGACGGCACGCCGCACGACAAGGCGGTCTTCGTCGACACGATGGCGATGAACGCCGTCGGCACGTTCAACGTCACCCGCCTGGCGGCCGCCGCCATGGCCGCCAACGAGCCCGACGAGAGCGGCCAGCGGGGCGTCGTGGTCAACACCGCGTCGATCGCGGGCATCGAGGGCCAGACCGGGCAGCTCGCCTACGCCGCCGCCAAGGGGGCGATCCTGGGCATGACCCTGCCGCTGGCCCGCGACCTGGCGGCGCTCGGCATCCGCTGCTGCGCCATCGCCCCCGGCACGATGGGCACGCCGATCATGCTCAGCGTGCCCGAGCAGCTGCGGGAGCACCTGGAGTCGGCGATCGTGTTCCCCAAGCGGATGGGCCGGCCGGAGGAGTTCGCGCTCCTCGTCGAGTCGATCGCCCGCAACCCCTACCTCAACGGCGAGAACATCCGCCTCGACGGCGCCCTCCGCTTCCCACCCAAGTGAGCCCCTGACCCAGTCGAACCTGCCCCCGAAACGGGGAGCCCGCTCCCCGTTTCGGGGGCAGGTTCGGAGATCGGGCCGGCGGCGTCAGGCCTTCACCAGGCGTTCGATGGCGCGGGTGGCCTCGGTGACCATGGCGTCGGCCCGCTCGGCGTCGTCGCCGCGGGCGGCGTCGGCCACGCAGTGCCGGATGTGCTCGTCGAGCAGGCCCACCGCCACGCTCTGCAGGGCCTTCGTGACGGCGCTCACCTGGGTCAGGATGTCGATGCAGTAGGTGTCGTCCTCGATCATCCGCTGGAGGCCGCGCACCTGGCCCTCGATGCGGGCCAGGCGGCGGCGGTAGTCGTCCTTGTTCATCGTGTAGCCACGCACGGGCGCTCCTCGGGTCCTCGGTCCTCGGGTGACGGTCAGGCGGCCTGGGCCCGGAAGCGGCGCAGGCGCAGGCTGTTGGAGACGACGAACACGCTCGACAGCGCCATCGCCGCCCCGGCGATCATCGGGTTGAGCAGCCCCGCCGCCGCCACGGGCAGGGCGGCGACGTTGTAGGCGAACGCCCAGAACAGGTTGCCCTCGATCGTGCGGAGGGTGCGGCGCGACAGGCGGATCGCGTCCCCCGCCACCCGCAGGTCGCCCCGGACCAGCGTCAGGTCCGACGCCTCGATCGCCACGTCGGTGCCGGTGCCCATGGCCAGACCCAGGTCGGCCTGGGCGAGGGCGGCGGCGTCGTTCACCCCGTCGCCCACCATCGCCACGACCCGGCCCTCCTCCTGGAGGCGGCGGACCACGTCGACCTTGTCCTCGGGCAGCACCTCGGCGATCACGTCGCCGGCCTCGGCGTCGATGCCGACCTGCTCGGCGACCGTGACGGCCGCGGCCCGGTTGTCGCCGGTCAGCAGGACCGGGCGCAGGCCCAGCGCCCGCAGCTCGGCGACGGCCTGGCGGGAGGTCGGCTTGATCGTGTCGGCCACGACGACCACCGCCCGGGCGGCGCCGTCCCAGCCGGCGGCGACCGCCGTGCGGCCGGCCGCCTCGGCCTCGGCCTTCGCCGCGGCCAGGGGCTCGGGCAGCGGCATCGCCCAGTCGGCCAGCAGGGCCTCCCGGCCGGCGATCACGGCGTGGCCGTCGACCACCCCCTGGACGCCGAGGCCCTGGGTGTTGGCGAAGTCCTCGACCGGGGCGAGCTCGACGCCGCGGTCGCGGGCGCCGGCGGCGATGGCCCGGGCGATCGGGTGCTCCGAGGCATCCTCCAGCGACCCGACCAGCCGCAGCGCCTCGGCCTCGGCCTCCGGGGTGCCCTCGACCGTCACCACGTCGACCAGCGCCATCTCGCCGGACGTGACCGTGCCGGTCTTGTCGAGGACCACGGTGTCGACCTTGCGGGTCGACTCCAGCACCTCGGGGCCCTTGATGAGGATGCCCAGCTGGGCGCCCCGACCCGTGCCGACCATCAGCGCCGTCGGCGTGGCCAGGCCCAGGGCGCACGGGCAGGCGATGATCAGCACCGCCACGGCCGCCGTGAAGGCGTCGGCCGCGTCGGCGCCGGCGCCCAGCCAGAAGCCCAGGGTGCCGACGGCCAGGGCGATCACCACCGGCACGAACACCCCGGCCACGCGGTCGGCCAGGCGCTGCACCGGCGCCTTGCCCGACTGGGCGTCCTGCACCAGCCGGGCGATCCGGGCCAGTGCGGTGTCGGCGCCGACCCGCGTCGCCTGCACGACCAGCCGGCCGCCCGCGTTGACGGTGGCACCGGTGACGTCGTCGCCCGGCCCCACCTCGACCGGCACGCTCTCGCCGGTCAGCAGCGAGGCGTCGATCGCCGACGTGCCCTCGACGACCACGCCGTCGGTCGCCACCTTCTCGCCCGGGCGCACGACGAACCGGTCGCCCACGCCGAGCCGGTCGATCGGGATGCGCTCCTCGCGGCCGCCGTCCCGGAGGACGCCGACGTCCTTGGCGCCCAGCTCCAGCAGGGCCCGCAGCGCGGCGCCCGACCGGCGCTTGGCCCGGGCCTCGAAGAAGCGGCCGGCCAGCAGGAACACCGTGACCCCGGCGGCGACCTCCAGGTAGATCTGGCTGTCGCCCATGCCGCGCTCCGGGCGGAGCGAGAAGCCGTGGGTCATGCCCGGCACCCCGGCCTCGCCGAGGAACAGGGCGTACAGCGACCAGCCGAACGCCGCCACCGTGCCCACGGAGATGAGGGTGTCCATGGTGGCGGCGCCGTGGCGCAGGTTCAGCCACGCCGCCCGGTGGAAGGGCGCCGCGCCCCACGTCACGACCGGGGCGGCGAGCGTGAGGGACGCCCACTGCCAGTACTCGAACTGGAAGCGGGGGACCATGGCCAGGACGATCACGGGGACCGTCAGGACCGTGGACCACAGCAGGCGGGTGCGCAGCGAGCGGGTGTGGTCGTCGTCCCCGTCGCTGTCGCGTTCGTCGTCGGTGTCGTCGCCGCCGGTGCCGGTGGCGGCGGGGGGCTCGGGCAGGCGGGCCGTGTAGCCCACGGCCTCGACCGTGGCGACCAGGTCCTCGGGGGTGACGGCGTCGTTGGCGACCTCGACGGTGGCCTGCTCGGTGGCGTAGTTCACCGACGCCGTGACGCCCTCCAGGCGGTTCAGCTTCTTCTCGATCCGGGCGGCGCAGGAGGCGCAGGTCATGCCCTGGATCGCCAGCTCGACCCGGGTGGGGGAGGGAGAGGGGGGCGGGGAGGTCGTGGTGCTCACGACGCACCTCCGTCGGGGCCGCCGGGGCCGTCGGGGACGGCGACCGTGAAGGCCGCCGTGTGGACCTCGCCGCCGTGGGCGAAGTCGAAGAACAGCCGGTACTCGCCCGCCGAGGGGACCTGCAGGGCGAACCGGACCGCGGGACCGCCGCGGTCGTCGTCGTGGGGCTCGTCGCCCAGGGGGTGGACGTGCAGGTAGGCGAGGTCGCCGCCCCGGATGGCCACCAGGTGGCCGAAGGCGCCGAGGTAGGGCTCGAGGTCGGTGACCGGCTCGCCGTCGCGGGCGACGGTCAGCTCGACCTCGGTGTCGGCGCCGGCCGTGGGGTCGCCGGACAGCGTCACCTCGTAGCCGTCGACGACGGCGGTGCGGCTCGGCTCGGGGAGCGGGGCGACGGTCGTGGCGCCGGGGATCGTCAGGTCGACGCCGAGGGTCAGCTCGGGGCCGTCGGTCACGGCGAAGTCGGCGAAGGCCCGGTAGGTGCCCGGGGCGAGCGCCGGCAGGTCGGTGGACCAGGTGCCGTCGCTGTCGCGCTCGGGGTGGAGGTGGGCGTAGGTGCCCAGGTCGGTGCCCACCACGACGAGGTGGAGCTCCTTCTCGTGGGCGGTCACGAAGTCCTCGACCGGCGTCCCGTCGGGGCCGACGATCCGGAAGGCGAAGGGGGCCGGCGACGTGGTGTCCAGGGTCGTGTCGTCGGCGTCGATGCGGTAGCCCTGGTCTGCGATGAGGGTGCCACCAGGCATGGCCTGCTCCTCTGTGTGTGCGTCGTCGTCGCCGTGCCCACCGGTGTCGCCGGTGTCGTCGGTCTCGGCGGCGTCGGCGGCGACGTGCTCCTCCTGGTGCGTCGGCGGGTCGTCCGACTCGGTGTCGATGGGACCCACCGCGCCCCCGACGGCCGCGCCGCCGCCCAGCACCGCCACGAGGACGGCGCTGTAGGCGGCGAGCTTGGCCCCGGGTCTCACGTCACGACCTCGTAGCCGGCCTCCTCGACCGCAGCCTTCACGGCGGCGGGGTCGACCGGCTGGTCGCTGGTCACGGTGACCCGGCCGCTGGCCAGGTCGACGTCCACGTCGGTGACCCCCGGCAGGGCGGTCACCTCCTGCGTGACGGCGCTCACGCAGTGCCCGCACGTCATCCCGCTCACCTGGTAGTTGCTCTGGACCATCGGTCATCCTCCTCGTCGTTGCAGGAGACCCTATACCCCTAAGGGGTATCAAGCAAGGCGACACCGGTCACACCTCGTGGCGCTGCAACATGCCGAACCGGCCCCCGAAACGGGGAGCAGGCTCCCCGTTTCGGGGG
>DATCLV010000298.1:0-1788 GCA_036563745.1 Acidimicrobiales bacterium
GCCAAGGTGCCTCCCGGCTCGCCGGGGATGCGGTTCCTCCACGAGGGGAGCAACCAAATGTCCAGGGCTTCGGCCCCAGGCCCCCCAACTGTCCGGACCGCGAGCGGTGACACGCGACGGTGACGAGACAGATGACGACGAGCAGCGAGACGAGGGCCACCGGGTCGAGCGCCGCCCGGCGATGTCGACGATGACGGAACCGTTGCCCCAGTGGCGCCGCGCGCACGACAGCACCCTCCCGGTGACGGGCGCGTGGCGGCCGGGCGACCCCGTGGGCGCCCGGAAGTTCCTGGCGTTGAACCCGGGCCGGCCGTTCGCCCTGGAGGGCGGTGGCCTGCTGCACGGGGCCGTGGTCGCGTACGAGACCTGGGGCACGCTCACCCCGGAGCGGGACAACGCGGTGCTGGTCTGCCACGCCCTCACCGGGGACAGCCACGCGTCGGGCGAGCTGATCCCCGGGCACCCGACGCCGGGGTGGTGGAACGGGTTCGTGGGCCCGGGCCAGGCGATCGACACCGACCGCTACTTCGTCGTCTGCGTGAACGTGCTCGGCGGGGCGCAGGGCTCGACGGGCCCGGCCTCGCCCCACCCCGACGACGGGCGGCCCTGGGGGTCGCGCTTCCCGGTGGTGTCGATCCGCGACATGGTCCGCAGCCAGGCGGCGGTCGCCGACCACCTCGGGATCGACCGCTGGGCGGTGGTCATCGGCGGCTCGATGGGCGGCATGCAGGTGTTGGAGTGGGGGGTGATGTACCCCGACCGGGTCGGGGCGCTGGTCCCGGTGGCGACCGCGGCGGCGGCGAGCGCCCACCAGATCGGCTGGTGGAGCAGCGGCCGCCGGGCGATCCGGCTCGACCCCCGGTGGCGGGGCGGGGACTACTACGACGCCGAGCCGGGCGACGGCCCCCACGAGGGGCTGAGCACGGCCCGGATGATGTCGATGATGACGTTCCGCAGCGACGACGTGTTCAACGAGCGGTTCGGCCGCGAGGTGGTGGAGCCGATCGACGGGTTCTCGCTGTGGCAGCGCTTCCAGGTGGAGCGCTACATCGAGTACCAGGGCGACAAGCTCGTGCGGCGGTTCGACGCCAACAGCTACCTCCTGCTGACCAAGGCGATGGACCTCCACGACCTCGCCCGGGGGCGCGGCGGTCTGGACGCCGCCTTCGCTCGCCTGCAGGCGCCGCTGTTGTCGGTGGGGGTGAGCAGCGACATCCTCTACCCGGCGCACCAGGCCCGGGAGATCGCCGAGCGGGCGCGCGCCGCGGGGGTCTACGCCGAGTACGCCGAGCTCGACAGCCCCCACGGGCACGACGCCTTCCTCCTCGAGCTCGAGGCGCTGGGCGACGTGGTCACCAAGTTCCTGGCCAACATCGAGGAGGGCTGAATGGACGAGAGCCGAGGGCAGCAGCCGGGCGCGGATCGCGACGCGGACCAGCCCGTCGTCGACCCGAGCTGGCACCTCGAGACCCGCGCGGTCCGGGCGGGGCGGGCGTTCAGCAGCCCCTCGCTGGCGCCGGTCCTGTTCCCGTCGACCACCTACGAGGTGGACCACGTCGACGAGCACGCGGTGATGGCCGGCCAGGCGCGCCCGACGCACTACTACTCGCGCTTCGCCAGCCCCACCGTGCGGGAGTTCGAGGACGCCGTCGCCGCCCTGGAGGGCGCCGAGTCGGGCCTGGCGTTCGGCTCGGGCATGGCCGCGATCACCTCGGTGATCCTGGGCCTGTGCTCGTCGGGCGACCACGTGGTCGCCCAGCGGCAGGTGTTCTCGGCGACCTCGACGTT
>DATCLV010000311.1:0-5041 GCA_036563745.1 Acidimicrobiales bacterium
CCCCCCGTCGCCCGCTCGGCGCGCCGCCCGCCGCCCCGGTCGGGACGGCGGCGTCAGCAGAGCGGGGTCAGCACGGCGGGGTCAGCCGAGGCCCCTCGGTGTGATGCACCCCATGCGTCGATGGGCCGACCGGGGTGCCGCCGGCGGTTCGGGCCGCGGCGGGCACCCCGGTCGATCCCCCCGACCTCAACCGGCGTAGTCCGGCGCGGCGGTCACCGGGCGAGCCGGCGACGGCGTGTGGCCGTGGCCCGGATCCTCGTGGCCCGGGTCCTCGTGACCGGGATCCTCATGGCCCGGATCCTCATGGCCCGGGTCCTCGTGACCGGGATCCTCATGACCCGGATCCTCATGACCGGGATCCTCATGACCGGGATCTTCGTGACCCGGATCCTCATGGCCCGGATCCTCGTGACCGGGATCCTCGTGGTTCCCGTGGTCGCAGTGGACACCCCCGACGCCGACGCCACCGAAGCGGTGGTCGCACACGCCGTTGTCCTCGATCCAGACGTGCATCATCACCGGCGTCGTGGCCTGCGTGGTGCCGTTCGGGCAGTTCGGGTTCTCCGGATCGGTGACCCCGGCGAACGTCCCGTTCGGGTTCACGCACAGCTCGGGATGGCCGTGCCAGCCGGGCAGCCAGGCGATGTCCTCGGGGATCTCGTCCACGTCGATGGCCGGGTCGAGCATGAACATCGCCGACACCAGCCGCCACGTCCCGTCGGCGTTCCGCTGGTACACCAGCGACTCGGGGTACTCCGGGTCGATGACGTGGTCGTCGAAGAACCAGCCCGGGTTGATCCAGTGGTCGTAGCCGCCGGGCGCCGACACGCCGAAGTTGAAGTACCCCATCCCGCCCAGCACGGTGTTGAGCTGGGACCGGGTGACGTTCGACGGGAACCGTGCCGGCAGCACGTCCTCGGTCTCGGCGATGAGCGCGAGCATCTGCGCCACCTGCTCGTCGGTCCAGTGGCCCTCCGGGATCAACCCGTCGCCGCCGGTCTGCGCCGCCGCCGGGCCTCCGGCCAGGGCGCTCGCCCCTAGCAGCGCGGCACATGCCAGGCCGGCCGCAGCTCTCCGCATCGCACGTGGTCGACGCACGTCGTATCTCCCCCTGTGGTCGCGTCGACGGCAGCTCTCCCAGCCACCACCGTCGTGGCGACCGACGGTAACCCCGAACGTCGGCATTCCGCAACGGCGTGTAGCACAAGCGGCCGGCGGCGAGCGCACCTGACCAGGGGCCTCGACCCAGGTCAGAGCGTGTGGCCGTACTCGCCGCGATCGACCACCGCCTCGGCGATGCGGGCCGTGGCCTCGTCGTCGTGGTCGTCGATCTGCCCCAACCAGCCGGCGGCCCGGCGCTCGGCCCGGCGGCAGAACGTCTCGGCGATGAACACCTCCTCGCCGCGCGCCGTGGTCGGGGTCGCGTCGTCGAGGACGTCGGACACCCGGGCGATCGTGGCGATCTGGGCGTACGCCTCGATCCCGGCGTGGGCCAGCCGCTTGAGCTGCGCCTGCTGGTCGACGACGTCCCGGCCGTGCCGGCGCAGCAGCCCCTCGCCCGCCCGGCGCAGGTCCCGCACCTGGCGGGTCACGGCGGCGGTGCGGTCGGCCAGGTCGGGGTGCCCACCCGACACCCGGTCGGGTGAGAACCGGCGCTCGACCCGCCGCCCCAGGTAGCCGGCGACGGCGCCGAGCGACTCCAGCGGCCGGTGGAGGCCCAGGTCCTGGAGGGGTTCGAGCTCCTCGCCCAGCGACTTCAGCCCCTCGAGGGCGACGAACAGCCGCATCACGTCGTTGGCGCCCTCGAAGATCGGGAACACCCGGATGTCGCGCAGGATCTTCTCGTAGGGCTGGTCGGCCATGTACGCCTGGCCGCCGGCCAGCTGGAACGCCCGGTTGGCGGCGTACCAGATGAACTCGGAGCCGGTGACCTTCAGCATCGCCGACTCGATCCGGTAGTCCTCGGCGCCGCGGTCGACGAGCCCGGTGGTCAGCTGGCCCATCGCCTCCATCCCGTAGAGGTACGACGCCATCCAGGCGAGCTTCTGGCGCACCAGCTCGAAGTCGGCCAGCGGCCGGCCGAACTGCCGGCGCTCCCGCACGTGGGCGACGGTGAGGTCGAGCAGGTGGCGGACCGCACCGGTCGTGCCGAACCCGAGCGACATGCGGCCGTTGTTGAGGATCCCGGTGGCGATGCGGAAGCCGTCGCCCTCCTCGCCGAGGCGGTTGGCGGCCGGGACGTGCACGTCCCGGAACCGGAGCCGCCGCAGGTCGTTGCCCGCCAGGCCCATCGTGGTGTGGCGCTCCCCCACCTCGAAGCCCTCCATGCCGGGCTCGACCAGCAGGGCCACGTGCGCCCCCTCGTCGGTGCGGGCGAACACCGTGAGCAGCCCGGCCCGGCTGCCGTTGCCGATGTAGCGCTTCTCGCCGTCGAGCCGGTAGCTGCCGTCGGGCTGGCGGCGGGCCCGGGTCTCCAGGTGGTAGGCGTCGGACCCGGCGTGCGGCTCGGTGAGCGCGTAGGCGGCGAGCGTGCGGCCGCGGGCCAGGTCGGGCAGGTACCGCTCCTTCTGCTCGTCGGTGCCGTAGAGGTGGATGCCCTTGTAGCCGATCGACTGGTGGACGCCGAGGACGACGGCGAGCGTGGCGTCGATCCGGCCGACGGCGTCGAACACCGTGCAGTAGCCGGTCTGCGACAGGCCCTGGCCGCCGTAACGCCCGTCGACGTAGAGGCCCAGGAGCCCGAGGTCGCCCAGGTCGCGAAGGACCTGGTCGGGGATCCAGCGGTCGGCTTCGACCTGGCGGGCGTCGTAGTGGCGGTCGCAGTAGTCCTGGAGGCTCGTCACCAGGTCGGCGACGTGCTTCCGCTCGGCGTCGTCGAGGCGGGGGAACGGGAAGACGAGGTCGTCGTCGATCCGGCCCGAGAACAGGGAGCGGGCGAGCGACGGCGCCGCTTCGTGATCGTCGTCGTGGCCGCGGTCGCGGTCGCGGTCGTGGGCGGTGGCGGCGGCATCGGCATCGGCCATGGGAACCGCATACCCGCCCGCCGCCCGGATCGACCGGTCGCCCCTCCCACCCCGGACCTGCCCCACCCCGAACCTGTCCCACCCCGAACCTGTCCCACCCCGAACCTGCCCCCGAAACGGGGAGCCGGCTCCCCGTTTCGGGGGCAGGTTCGTCGAGGTGGCGGGCGGGGCGGGAAGAGTGGAGACGTGGAGCCAGGTGCATCGGCGGGCGCGAGCGACCCGGGCGAGCCGGGTGACGGCGGCGGGAGGCTGGCCGAGCTGACCATCGCGCTCTCGCTGGCGACCGACCTCGGCACGGGCCAACCGGTCGAGCACGGCCTCCGGACCTGCTGGCTGTCGCTGGCCGTCGCCGACGCCCTGGGGCTCGACCCGGCGGCGCGGTCGTGCGTCTTCCACGTGGCGCTGCTGCGGTTCGTGGGCTGCACCTCCGACGCCTCGACGACCGCGGCCCTGGCCGGCGGCGACGACGTGCGGTTCAACGCCACGATGGCGCCGATGCTCGGGGCGGGCGCGGGTGAGGGGCTGCGCCACTTCGTGCGGCACCTGGCCGACGACCAGCCGCTGCCCCGCCGGGTCGGGCGGGTGGCGCGGGCGCTGGCCGACCCGGGGCTGGAGCGGCGGAGCCTGTCGGGGCACTGCGAGGTCGCCGCCCGGTTGGCCGGCCGGCTCGGGTTCGGCGACGACGTGACCGGAGCGCTGGCCCACGCCTACGAGCGCTGGGACGGGAAGGGCCACCCGTCGGGGCTGGCCGGCGACGAGGTCCCGTTGGCGGTCCGGATCGTGGGTGCGGCCCGGGACGCCGAGCTGTGGTCCCGGTCGGGGTGGACGACCGCCCGGGCCGTGCTGACCCGGCGGCGGGGTCGGGCGCACGATCCGGCGGTGGTCGACGCCCTGGTCGACGACGGCGAGCGGTGGCTGGCCGAGGTGGGGGACGACGCCCACGCCGCGGTGCTCGACGCCGAGCCGGCGCCCGTGCGGGCCGTCGGTGCCGGCGACGTCGACGTGGACGTGGCGCTCCGGGCGGTCGGCGACTTCGCCGACCTGAAGTCGCCCTGGTTCCGGGGCCGGGCCGGCGGGGTCGCGGCGCTGGCCCGGGCCGCGGCCCTCGCCGCCGGGCTGCCCGAGGACGACGCGGTCGCGGTCGGTCGGGCCGGGCTGGTGCACGACATCGGCCGGGTCGGCGTCCCCGCCGGGATCTGGGACCACCCGGGACCGCTGAGCGTCGACCGCTGGGAGCGGGTCCGCCTCCACCCGTACCTGACCGAGCGGGTGCTCCGGCGCAGCGCACTGCTGCGCCCGTACGCGGCGATCGCCGGCGGTCACCACGAGCGGGCCGACGGCTCCGGCTACCACCGGGGCGCCGTCGGGGCGCAGCTGCCGCCGGCCACCCGGCTGCTGGCGGCGGCCGACGCCTACCACGCCATGGGCGAGGCACGACCCCACCGGCCGGCGCTCGACCGGTCGACCGCGGCGGCGTGCCTGCTCGACGACGTCGACGCCGGTCGCTTCGGAGCCGCCGAGGTCGACGCGGTCCTGGCCGCGGCCGGGGCGGCGGGTCGGCCGCCGCGGGTGGCGCGCCCGGCGGGGCTGACCGAGCGGGAGGTCGACGTGCTGCGGCTGATCGGCCGGGGGCGGACCAACCGGGAGGTGGCGGCGGCGCTGGGGATCGCCCCGAAGACCGTCGGCCACCACGTCGAGCACATCTACGCGAAGGCCGGGGTGACCACCCGGGCTGGGGCGACGCTGTTCGCGATGGAGCACGGCCTGCTCTCACCCTGACCTCGGACTCGTCTCCGGCTCGCCAGCGCCGAACGCCGAACGCCGAACGCCGACCAGCCAAGCCAGCCGACAAGCGACCGAGCGACGAGCGGCGGGCAGCGCCGGGAGGCAGGCCGCGCCGGGAGGCAGGCCGCGCCGGGAGGCAGGCCGCGCCGGGAGGCAGGCCGCGCCGGGAGGCAGGCCGCGCCGGACGAGCTAAGCCACCGGCGACCGGCGACGAGCCAAATGACGAGCCGAGC
>DATCLV010000319.1:0-2186 GCA_036563745.1 Acidimicrobiales bacterium
ACCAGGCCGTCGGCGGCGAACCCGTCGAGGAGCCCGGCGACCGTGGCGGGGTCGAGCTCGAAGGTGGCCGCGGCCACGTCCGCGCCCGCGACGCCCTTGAGCCGCAGCGCGTGCAGCACGAGGAGCCGGGCGTCGGAGCGATGGGCCATCGCTCCGACGCTACCAGCGGAGTGCGCCTGGCCTGGGGCCTGTCCCCGTCGAAGGCCGGCCCGGAGGGCCGTTTCGCCGGCCGGTCAGCCGGCGCCGGTCTCCCCTGCGGCGAGCTGGAACATCTCGTACTCCTCGCCGGTGTCGGCGTTGTCCTCGAACTGGATGACGCCGAGGTCGGTGAACTTCTGGCGCAGCCAGCCGCCGTTGGCGTCGAGCAGGCCCAGCTTCTTGCAGTTGGGCACGATCTTCGAGAACAGCATCGACTGGAACACCGTCCGCTGCGGCGACGCCAGCACGATCGGCAGCACCTCGCGGCTGGACACGCCCATCCGCTCCCACACCTCCTGCTGGAGGAACCGGTCGCGCATGCGGACGGCCGCCTCGAAGGCGAACTCCTGCCGCTCCTTCATCTCGGCGTCGGTGAGCTCGGCGTAGTACTCCTTCAGGCTCAGCACGCCGAACGCCACGTGCCGGGCCTCGTCGCTCATCACGTAGCGCAGGAGCTGCTTGAGCAGGGGCTCCGTGGTCATGCTGTGCATGAAGCCGAAGGCCGCCAGCGCCAGGCCCTCGACCATGATCTGCATGCCCAGGTAGGTCATGTCCCACCGGCTGTCGGCGACGATGTCGTCGAGCAGCATCTTCAGGTGGGCGTTCACCGGGTAGTGGCCGGACAGCTTCTCGTCCAGGTACTTGGCGAACACCTCGACGTGCCGGGCCTCGTCCATCACCTGGGTGGCGGCGTAGTACTTGGCGTCGATCCACGGCACGGTCTCGACGATCTTCGCCGTGCACAGCAGGGCGCCCTGCTCGCCGTGGAGGAACTGGCTGAGGGTCCAGTTCTGGGTCTCGATGCCGACCTGGATCCACTCGGGCAGGCCGAACTTCTCGAACGGCGTGCCGACGATCGAGTCGGGGTCGACGCCGAAGCCGACGATGCCGGCCGCGTTCTCGTTGGTGGCGTTGGCGATGGTGATCGCGACCTGGTCGACCTCGGTGTCCCACGGGAGGTCGGTCTCGCCGTTCCACTGCGAGCCCTTCGCCTTCTCGTAGAGGCGGTTGAGGGCCGGCCGGGTGCCCTTCTCGTAGTCCCACGTGAAGATGGCGTCGGCGTTGTCCTTGACCGCGTGGACGAGCTCGTCGACGTCGGTGTTGCGCACCGACAGGATCGCCTCGAGGTCGTTGATCTCGTCCCGGCCGATGATGTTGGCGTTCTCGGTGGCGTTCTCGGTCATCTCCGCTCCTGGGTGCGGTGGGCGTCGGTGGTCAGGGCCGGCAGCAGGTAGGTCCGCACGAACCGGCGCAGCGAGTCGGGATCGGTGGGGTCGAGCTCCGGCACGGGGTCGAAGCTGTAGGCGAGGACCACGCGGGCCAGCAGCTCGGCGGCCGGCCGCACGGCCTCGTCGGGGAGGAACCGGGCGAGGTGGGGCCGGCTCAGCTCGGCCACGGTGGCGAGCAGCGGGTCCAGCCGGTGGAAGGCGAAGTGGGGCAGGATCGCCTCCGGCTCGTGGACCAGGAGGTAGCAGAGCGCGGCGTTGGTGGTGAGGGTGCGCATGGCGATCCCCACGCCGGTGCACACCAGGTCCTCCAGGTCGGTGGCCTGCTTGGCCTCGGAGTCGGCCTCGTGGAAGAGACGGCCCAGCTCGTGCTGGAGGACGGCGGCGACGAGGCGGTCCTTGCCGCCGGGGAAGAGCCGGTAGACGGTGGCGCGGCCGATGCCGGCCTCGCGGGCGATGTCGTCGATCGAGGTCTTGGCCAACCCCCAGCGCTCGACGCAGCGGAGGGCGGCGTCGACGAGCCGCCGCTCGACGTCGTCGGCGGTCAGGTACCGCTCGGCCAGCTCGGTGCTCGGCCCCACGGATGAGACACTAACGACAGATCCGTCTCAGTGTCTAGGCAGAAGTGACCGTTGGTAAGAGTTGGGTCCGCACGAGACGCTCGGCCTCGGCCGGGTCGTCGAGGCGCCACACGCCCGGCGTCCCGATGAACGACACGATCAGCCGGGCCAGCAGCTCCGCCCCCACGCCCCGGTCGACGTC
>DATCLV010000346.1:0-2981 GCA_036563745.1 Acidimicrobiales bacterium
CACCGGCCCACGGCCGCTGGCTGAGCTGGTCGGCCCCGGCTGGGCTGAGGCGCTGGCGCCCGTGGCCGACAAGCTCGCCGCCATGGGGCGGTTCCTCCGCGCCGAGCAGGCGGCGGGGCGCCGCTTCCTGCCGGCCGGCGACAGGATCCTGGCCGCCTTCGCGCAGCCCTTCGACCAGGTGAAGGTGCTGCTGGTGGGCCAGGACCCGTACCCGACGCCGGGCCACCCCATGGGTCTGTGCTTCTCGGTGGCGCCCGACGTGTGGCCGCTGCCCAAGAGCCTGCAGAACATCTTCAAGGAGTACTGCGACGACCTCGGCTACCCGCCGCCGTCGACCGGCGACCTGACGCCGTGGACGAAGTCGGGCGTCATGCTGCTCAACAGGGTCCTGACCGTCGGGGTCGGCAGGCCGGCGTCGCACCGCGGCAAGGGCTGGGAGGCGATCACCGAGCAGGCCATCCGCGCCCTCGTCGCCCGCGACGCCCCGCTGGTGGCGATCCTGTGGGGCCGCGACGCCCGCAGCCTCAAGCCGCTGCTCGGCACCACCCCGACGATCGAGTCGGCCCACCCCAGCCCGCTGTCGGCGTCCAACGGCTTCTTCGGCTCGCGCCCCTTCTCCCGCGCCAACGCCCTGCTCGTCGAGCGGGGCGCCGAGCCCGTCGACTGGCGCCTCCCCTGACCCACGCCCCTGCCGGGCGCCGCCGATCTCCGTTCGGATGTGAGTTCGCGCGGATATCCGCCGCAACCCACATCTGAACGCGGGACGTCCCGTGGGGTTGCGGGCCGCCCCGGAGAATCTTGCGTCGCGCAGCGTTGCTCACCCGCGGCGCCCCGCACGCCCACGGCGGCCCCGGAGAACCTTGCGTCGCGCAGCGTTGCTCAGTCGTCTCGGGCGCCTGCACCCCTGGCCGGGCACCCGCCCCGGCCAGGACCCGACAAACCTGCTATGCGTGGGGGTCCCCCGGACGAACCCTCGCACCCAGGAGCGACTCCTGTGACGACGACCGAGACCTCTCGCCCCGCCGCCGCCAGCGGCACCTTCCGCATCGGCGGCGACCTCCCCGTCCACCGCCTCGGCTTCGGGGCCATGCGCATCACCGGTGAGGGCATCTGGGGCGACCCCCCGGACCGCGACGAGGCCATCCGCGTGCTGCGGCGCGCGGTCGACCTCGGCGTCACCCTCATCGACACCGCCGACTCCTACGGCCCGGAGACCAGCGAGCAGCTGATCGCCGAGGCGCTGCACCCCTACCCCGACGACCTCGTCATCGCCACCAAGGCAGGCCAGGCCCGCCCCGGGCCGGGCCAGTGGGTGCCGCTGGGGCGCCCCGAGTACCTCCGCCAGCAGTGCGAGCTGAGCCTGCGCCGCCTGCGCCTGGAGACGATCGACCTGTTCCAGCTGCACCGCATCGACCCGAAGGTGCCGGCCGCCGAGCAGTTCGGGGTCCTCGCCGAGCTGCGCCAAGAGGGCAAGATCCGCCACGTCGGCCTCTCGGAGGTGTCGGTGGCGGAGATCGTCGAGGCCCAGCGCACGGTCCCGATCGTCAGCGTCCAGAACCGCTACAACCTCGGCTACCGCCGCTGGGAGGACGTCGTCGACCACTGCACCCGGGAGGGCCTCGCCTTCCTGCCGTGGGCGCCGATCAACGCCGCTGACCTCGACCGCGTCGGCGACCCGCTCGACGCGGTCACGCGCGAGCACGGGGCGGTGCCGTCGCAGATCGCGCTGGCCTGGCTGCTGCGCCGCTCGCCGGTGGTGCTGCCGATCCCGGGCACGTCCAAGGTGGCCCACCTCGAGCAGAACGTGGCCGCCGCGCTGGTGGAGCTGTCCGACGAGGAGTATGCGACCCTCGACGAGGCCGGCCGCCGCGCCTAGTTCAGCGTCGGGTCCTTCGGGATCGTGGTGAACGTGCCGCCCTGGCGTCGCAGGACGGTGGTCCACAGCGACTCGGGGTCGTCGCTGAACACGTCGTCGGGCGTGGCGTCGACCACGAACCAGTCGCCGCGCGCGATCTCCGCCTGGATCTGACCGGCGCCCCAGCCGGCGTAGCCGGCGAACACCCGCACGCGCGACACCAGCAGCTGCGACGGGTCGGCCTGCAGGTCCAGCACGCCGACCCCGTCGCGGACCACCGTCAGCTCGTCGGACGGGCCGCTGCCCTCGGCCAGGGCGAGCACCCCGTCGGGCTGGACGGGGCCGCCCACGAACACCCGCCCCGGGGACGCCGCCAGACCGTGCCACTCCGGCAGGACCGTGACGAGCTCGACCGGGGTGGGCCGGTTCAGCACCACCCCGAGGCTCCCCTCCTCGTCGTGGTCGAGGATCAGCACGACGGTGTGGGAGAAGTTCGGGTCGGCCAGCGTCGGTGTCGCCACCAGCAGCCGCCCGCGCAACAGGGACAGGTCGAGACGTCGAGTCATCGGCTCCCGGTGTACCCGGACGGCCCCAGCCTACGCTGCCGGACACCGGCGACACCATCGGCGATGCTGTGATGCCGTGAAGCTGTTGCTGCTGCTCCGCCACGCCGCCGCGTCCGGCGGCATCGACGACCACGAGCGCCGGCTGTCCGGCGAGGGCCGCGTCCGAGCCGAGGCCGTCGCTGCACGCCTGGCCGACGACGCCCTGCGCCCCGACCTCGTGCTGTGCTCGTCGGCGCGGCGCGCCCAGGAGACGCTGGAGCCGCTGCTGGCGTGGACACCGCCGCCGGCGGTGGAGGTGACCGAGCGCCTGTACTTGGCCCCCGCCGAGGAGCTGCTCGCCGCCATCCGCGACGTCGACGCCGGCGTCGCCCGCCTGCTCGTGATCGGCCACAACCCGGGGCTGCAGCGCCTCGCGCTGCAGCTGGCCGCCGACAGGCCGGGGCTGGCGGGCTTCCCGCCGGGCGGGCTCGCGGCCCTGCGGTTCGACGTGGACGCGTGGGCCGACGTGCACGAGGATGGGGGGAGGGTGGTGCTCAGCCCGGGCTAACCCGCGCGGGGGA
>DATCLV010000352.1:0-4672 GCA_036563745.1 Acidimicrobiales bacterium
CCCCCCGCCGCGCCGACCGCGACGATCTCGACGACCTCGACGCCGGCCCGCCCACCGAGGCCATCCCGTCGCCGTTCGAGCCGGCCCTCGACCGCCGTGACGACCGCCGGTCGCCGCTGAGCGCCCTGTTCGACGACGGCGACGACGGCGACGACCTCGACGAACCGTACGACGCACCGCGGGGCGGCCCCGCCTTCGACGGGCGGCTGGCCCCGCTCGAGCCGCTCGACCCGCCGCACGACGCCCCCCGCTCCCGCGACCGCGACGGCCGCGACGGTCGGGGCGACCGGGGCCCACGACCGGCCGACCGCGACTGGCCGGCACCCACCCCGGCCGACCGCCGGCCCGAGCCGGGCCCCGGGCCCGGTCCCGTCGCCGGAGGCACCGAGGCGCCGTCGCTCCCCCGCCGTGGGCCCGAGCAGCCGCCCGCCCGGCCCGCCGGTCCCCAGCCCCAGCGCCCGCCCATCGGTGAGCCCCTGGGGCCGCCGCCGACCCGCCCGGCTGCCGGAGCCCCCGGCTCGACGGCGAGCGGCCTCCAGCGCCGTGTGAGGGGCGCTCAGCTGCCGATGACGGAGCCGGTGAACCTCCGGCGCGGCCGCGGCAGCGCCGGGCGCCCGGGCGACGGGAACGGTCGCGGCGACCGCGGTCGTGACGCCGCCCCCGCGTCGCCGTCGATCGGGGAGCCGCCGGAGCCCAACGGCGACCGCCGGGCCGCCGACGAGGTCTACGGGTTCCTGTCCAGCTTCACCGCCGGCGTCCAGCGGGGCCTCGACGAGTCCCGCCGCGACGACGGCGACGAGCGCCGCCGCCGCACCCACTGACCCGTCGCCTGCCACCGGCCACGGAACGAGCAACGGGGCGCAGCGTTGGCCGCGCCCCGTTCGGTCTCGGACCCCCTCGTGGGTGCTCAGCCGAGCTTGGTGAGCGTGCGGCGCAGGTTGCGCACCGCCTGCTGGATGCGCTGCTCGTTCTCGATCAGCGCGAACCGCACGTAGCCCTCGCCCCCGGGCCCGAAACCCACGCCCGGCGAGATGGCCACCTGGGCCTCCTTCACCAGCATCGACGCGAACTCGACCGACCCCAGCTCGGCGTAGGGCTCGGGGATCGGCGCCCAGGCGAACATCGTGCCGCGGGGCCGGGGCACGTCCCAGCCGATCCGGTGCAGGCCGTCGATCAGGGCGTCGCGGCGGCTCTGGTAGACCTTGCCGACCTGCTCGGGGAAGTCGGGCTCCTCGCGCAGGGTCACGGTGGCGGCGATCTGGATGGGCTGGAAGGTGCCGTAGTCGAGGTACGACTTCAGCTTCGCCAGCGCCTGCACGACCGTGCTGTTGCCCACCAGGTAGGCCACCCGCCAGCCGGCCATCGAGAACGACTTCGTCATCGAGTAGAGCTCGACCGCGCACTCCTTGGCGCCCTTGGCCTGGAGGATCGACGGCGGCCGGTAGCCGTCGAAGCCCAGCTCGGCGTAGGCGTTGTCGTGCACGATCACGACCTCGCGCTCCAGGGCGAAGTCGACCACCTGCTGGAAGAACTCGAGGTCGACGCAGGCCGTGGTGGGGTTGTGCGGGAAGCTCAGCACGATCACCCGCGGCTTGGGCCACGAGTACTCGTAGGCCTCGCGGACGGCCTCGATGAAGTCGCCGTCGGTGGCCATCGGGATCTCCCGGGCGGCGGCGCCGGCGAACAGCGGCCCCCAGATGTGGATCGGGTACGACGGCGACGGCACCAGCGCGGCGTCGCCCGGCCCCAGCAGCACCCACATGAGGTGGGAGAACCCCTCCTTCGACCCGATGGTGGTGATGACCTCGGTCTCGGGGTCGAGGTCGACGTCGAACCGGCGCTTGTAGAGCTGTGCCACCTCCTCGCGCAGCTTCGGGATGCCCCGGCTGGCGGAGTAGCGGTGGTTGCGGGTGTTGTGGGCGGCCTCGCACAGCTTCTCGACGGCCAGCTCGGGTGACGGGATGTCGGGGTTCCCGAACCCGAGGTCGATCACGTCCTGCCCGGCTCGCCGCGCCTCGATCTTCAGACCGTCGATGATCGTGAAGACGTACGGGGGAAGGCCCGTGATGCGGCGAAGCTCCATGCCGCCACGGTAGCGCCCGCCGTTCACCCGGTCGTCACCCGTTTCCGGCCTCCGCCGGCGTCTCTCGGCTGGTCAGGCCCGGTCCGGGGCCGTCGGGCCCCCGTCAGAGGAGGGCGGCGCCGATCGCCGCCGCCCGCTCCCCCAGCTGCGCGGCGACGATCTCGACGTCCGTCCGCTGGTCGTAGGACATGACGAGGTCGCGGTAGTGCTCGCGGACCGGGGCCAGCAGCGGCTCGCCCATCTCGATCAGCCCGCCCCCGATCACCACCACCCCCGGGTCGAGGATCGTGACCAGGCTGCCGATGCCCGCCGCCACCCACCAGGCGAACGAGCGCAGGAGGTCGAGCGCCTCCTCGTCGCCCTCGGAGGCGGCCGCCGCCACGTGCTCGCCCCGCAACGCCGTCACGTCGCCGCCGGCCAGCGCCAGCGACCGCCCGAGCCGCCCGGCCTCGGCGGCCTCCCGGGCCATGCGCCCCAGGCCGCTGCCCGACGCCATCCGCTCCCAGCAGCCCCGGCGCCCGCAGGGGCACTGCGGCCCGTTGGGGTCGATCAGCATGTGGCCCGCCTCGCCCGCGAAGCCGTGGATGCCCCGCTCGATCTCGCCGCCGGCCACGTACCCGGCCCCGATGCCGGTGCCGAGCGACACGCACAGCGAGTCGGCGAAGCCCCGGGCCGCGCCCGCCCGGTGCTCGGCCCAGGCGGCGCAGGTGGCGTCGTTGTCGACGGTCACCGCCAGGCCGAGGCGGCGGTGCAGCTCGTCGCGCACCGACACGTCCCGCAGGGTCGGCAGGTTCGGGCCCACCCGCAGGACGCCGTCGCGGTCGACCAGGCCGGCGATGCCGACCCCCACCGACGCCACGGGCCGCGAGCGGGCCAGCTCCTTCACCACGCCGGCGATGGCGTCCATCACCGCGTCGGCCCCGGACGGGGTGGGCACCCGGTGCTCGTCGAGCACGGTGGCCGGGTCGTCGGGGTGGACGGTGACGCCGAGGATCTTGGTGCCGCCGATGTCGACGCCGGCGAGGACGCTGTCGGTCATACGGACATCAGTAGCGCAGGAAGGCCCCGATGCGCCCCATCACGTCGAGGTCGGCGTTGTCCACGCAGATCTCGACCCGGCACGACTGGGCCAGCGCCGCCTCGACCGCCTCCTCGACGACGTCCTCGACCTCGACCATGTCCTCGCCGCACTGCTTGCACCGGCGACCGATGGCGAAGTGGCAGTCGCAGCGGTCGCAGCGCCAGCCGGGCGCGCTGAACCCGCGGGACACCACCAGCTGGTCGACCCGCTTGGCACCCAGCGCCTCCAGCACCTGCGGGAGGCCCAGCACCGCCCGGCCCCCGGACGCCGCCGCGTCGCGCAACCGGCCCACCAGGGCCGCCTCGCGCCGCCGCTCGACCTCGGTCTCCACCGCCTGCGCCGCCGCCAGCACCTGGTCGTGGCTCGCCCCGACCGAGACGCCGATCCGCTGGGGCGCCAGGCGCGCCACCAGGTACGGGTGCAGGTGGGTGGTCAGCTCGGCGGCCAGCGGTTCGGGCGCCCCGATCACCAGGTGGGCGAACTCGTGCTGCCGCCACACCTCGAACGCCACGCGGGCGGCGTGCTTCAGGTGCTGCTGCAGCCGGGCCTCGGCCTGGTGGTCCTGCCCGCCCCGGTCGCTCTGGCCCCGGGGCCCCTCGTCGCGGGCCTCGTCGAAGTGCTCCGAGTGGCTGACCAGCTCCCCCAGCTCGAAGACGTACATCTCCGCCCGCTGCCGGTCGACGAGCAGCACGCCGATCGGCTCGTTCTCCCGCAGCACCGACTCCAGCTGCCCCACGGCCGGCATGTCGTTGATCACCACCTGGCTGTGCACCGGCACCGGCAGCTCGATGACCTCCCAGAGACCCTGGGCGGAGCAGGAGAAGATGGCGAGACCCCGGGTGCGGGACCGGTCGATCCCGCCGCGCACCAGCTTCCCGATGCGGTGCAGGTCCTCCTGGACCGACGCCTCGCCGTCGGCCCTCACCTTCGCGTTCCGGAGCAGCAGGTCGACCTCGTGCTCCAGGTCCGGGTAGCGGGCCAACCTGCGACCGTCCACGTCGAGGTAGCACGACGTGATCGGTGACTTCTCCCCTCTGATCGCTGCCAACTCCCGGATCGCGGATTCGGTGATGACCGCCACGGCGCCTCCTGGGGATCGTCGGAGATCTGAGGAATGCCCGGATGGTAGGCCAGCGAATCGCCGTAATCTCGGGGATCGACCACCGAGAGTGCTCGGTGTCGCGGCGAAACCCCTGGTCAGCTGATGTCGATGCGCTGCACCGACGAACCACCGCCTTCCTCGGTGTCGTTCGTGGCGTCGGCGCCGGCCGGCCCGGATCGTCGGGGCGGGACGACCGACCGTACGAACCCGGCGACGGTCTCGGCGACCCCGGCGAGGCCCCGGGCGGTCTCGGGATCCTCGACGACCTCCTCGGCCGCGTCGAGGACCGCCCGGGCGGCGGCGATCAGCTCGCGGGCCGCCGCCTGCAGGTGCTCGATGCCCGCCTCGACCCGCTCGTGCACGGTGTCCCCGACGTCGTCACCCCCGTCGCCCGTGTCACCCCACC
>DATCLV010000377.1:0-6018 GCA_036563745.1 Acidimicrobiales bacterium
CTCCCACGCCCCCAAACCCCCATCCCCACGAGTTCCTCCCTCGATGGCCGCCCGGCGGGAGGTCGAAGCCGACGACCGCTGGTGAAAGGGTCCTCCGAAGATGCCGTGGGGCTCACGGCAACCGACTTGTCCGGCCCGACGGAAGTGCGTGCCGTGCTGGCGGCCCGGCTCGACGACCGGCCGCTGCTGACCGAGGCCACCACGGGCGCCCTCGGCCGTGCCGTCGCCACCGTCCGCGACCGGACGTGGGACGCGCACCCACGACCAGCCGTTGACACGACAGCAGCTCACCAGGCATGGCTCCCATGGGGACGCCGAACGCTACGTTGGGTGCGTCGGGGCAGCGGAAGAAGGGGTCGGCGATGTCGGGTGGCTGGAGCTTCGAACGTCCCCCGGTGGACCCGGGCGTCACGCTGCTGGCGGGCATGCTGCCGCTGCCGGACAAGCCCCGGCCTGTGCTGCTGTTCCTCCTCGGGCCCGGGCAGGACGAGTTCTACACGGGTGAGTTCCTCGCCGCCGGCATGCGCTGGCTGCAGCAGTCCTACGAGCTGAACGGCCTGCTCCTGCCGCGAGCCAACGGCGTCGTCACGGCGACCGGGCCGCTGCCCCGCAAAGGTCGTCGGCTGCTGCCGGGACGGGCACCCGCCGAGGTGACCTACGGGCTCACCTCCGTCGCCATCCGATCAGGACTTTCGCGAGCCCAGTTCCCGTTCGGGCAGCCGTTCCCGGTGTCCGAGGCGTGGATCGAGAGCGCCGGCCCCGAAGGTGCCGTGGTCGCACTGGGTCCGGCGTCCCTGGCGGCCCACGCCGACCGGGCAACCCCGGAGGACCTGGTGGCCCTCCTGCAGGAAGCTGCGGGCCAGGCCAGGCTGGTGGCGGGACTCCTGCCGCTCACCCTCACCGGCCCGTGACCGCACGGCCGGCGGCACGGCCCGCAACAGGGTCGTCGCGAGCCGCGTCGTCCTACGGGCGGCCCCAGCCGGCCCCGCCGGGGGTGCGCATGCGGACGACGTCGCCGGCCTGCAACTGGACCGTGCACTTGTCGGGGAGGCGCTCGGCACGGGACTCGTCGCCCTGCGGGAGCAGCCAGTTCTCCCCCACCGCCCCTGGCTCCCCACCCTGGAGACCCGGCGGCGGCGACACCCGCCGCTCGGTGATCAGCGACACCGTGCAGTCCTCCAGCAGCTGGAGGTCACGCTCGATCCCCTCCCCGCCCGGCGAGAACCCGGCACCACCGCTCCCTCGGCGCAGCCGGTAGCGCAGCACCCGCATCGGGAACGCCCGCTCCAACGCCTCGATCGGCGTGTTCTGCGTGTTGGTCATCCCCACCTGGATGCCGGACTGGCCGCGGTGCGGGATCGGCCCGGGGCGGCCGCCCTGCCCACCGCCGACGGTCTCGTAGTAGACCCAGCCCGACCCGCCGACGAGCAGGTTGTTCATCGTCCCCTGCCCGGCGGCCGGCACCCGGGCGGCGCACGGCGAGGCCAGTGCGCCGAGGCACACGTCGGCCACCCGCTGGCTGACCTCGACGTTGCCGGCCCCCACGGCGGCGGGCGGCCGGGCCGCGACGAGGGTGCCGGACGGCGCGACGACCGTGACCGGTCGCATCACCCCACCGTTGGCGGGCAGCGTGGGGTCGACGGCGGCCCGGAGGGCGTACGACACCGCCGACACGGTGACGGCCTCGACGGCGTTGACGTTGCCGTGCGACTGCGGGTCGGTGCCGGTGAAGTCGAAGGTGATCCCGTCGCCGGCGATCGTGACCGTGACGACGACCTTCGCCGGCCGCTGCTGGTCGGGAGCCGAACCGGTCGAGTCGAGCACGTCCTCGCAGCGCCAGGTCCCGTCGGGCAGCTCGGCCAGCGCGGCCCTCATGCGCCGCTCGCCGTAGTCGACGATCGCACCCAAGAGGTCGCCGTCGCCGACGAGCTCCCGGTGCTGGCGGACGACCTCGGCGAACCGGGTGACGCCGACGGCGTTGGCGCCCACCTGGGCGTCGAGGTCACCGACACGCTCGGCCGGCGTCCGCGAGTTGGCCTCGAACAGCGCCCGCACCTCGGGTCCGTACCGCAGCGGCGGGATGCGGAGGCCCTCCTGGTGGACGTCGGTGGCGTCGGCGGGGATGGAGCCGGGCGCGGCGCCGCCGAGGTCGGCGTGATGGGCCCGGTTGGCGACCCAGCCGATGAGCCGGCTGCCGTCGAAGCAGGGCGCGACCAGGGTGACGTCGTTGAGGTGGGTGCCACCGGCGAAGGGGTCGTTGAGGACGACCTGGTCGCCGGGTGCGAGCTGGTCGCCGTAGGCGTCGATGGCGGCGAGGACGCTGGCCGGCATCGAGCCGAGGTGGACCGGGATGTGCTCGGCCTGCACGAGCAGCTCGCCGCTCGGGGTGAACAGGGCGGCCGAGCAGTCGGCGCGCTCCTTGATGTTGGGGCTGTGCGCGGCCCGGCGGAGCACGGCGCCCATGGTCTCGGCGATGCCGGTGAGCCGGGACAGGAGCACCTGCAGATGAGCAGCATCAAGATTCATCGCCCGACCCCACCCTTAATTGTCAGACCCCGTCGTTACCTTCATCACAACCCCCATCGAAAGGACGGATCATGCGCCGAACACCACCGCCGGCCTCGCTGCGAGACGCCCCCGTGACGCGCAGTAGTGTGCCACCCATCACCTGACGCACAGGACTCGGAGCCATGAGCATGCTTTCCGGGGGCGGCGCTGATCCCCCGACCAAAGACGACCTACGGCAGCTCGAATCCCGGATCGACGCCCGCCTGCAGGAGGTCAACGCCCGCCTCGTCCTCAACGACGGGCGGTTCGCAGCGATCACCGATCGGGTGAACCAGGCCGACCGCCGAGCCGACGCCCTGTCGGCCCGGGTCGACGCCCGGCTCCGCACGATCGACCAGCGGTTCGACGCGATCGACCAGCGGCTCGACACGTACGACGCCCGGATGGCCGACACCCGCGACCGCCTGCTCGACGAGATCCGTGTCACCCGGAGCCACCACTCGCGCACCACGCTGCTCGGGTTCGCCGGCTCCACGGCGGTGATGGCCACGCTCTGCCTCGGCACCGTGGTCGTGGCCATCTGAGCACGCCTCAGCTCCGACGGAGGACCAACGCCCCGGCGGCACCGGCTCGGGCCACCCAGCCGTCGGGCACCCACACCGTGCAATCCGCCTGCGCGATGACCGCAGGTCCATAGGTGGCGCGACGCGACACGCCCTCGGGCACCGGCAGCCGATCGATGTCGACCGCCGGTGGGCGACGCCCCGTCGCCCGTAGCGCGATCACCTCCACCGCTTGCTCCGGACGGGAGTAGCCGTTGCGGCGAGCGTGCTCGGCGTGGAACGCCGACACGTCCGGCACGGTCAGCTCGTGGCTCTGACCGGCGTACCGGCAGTCGACCGAGGTCTCCACCTCGATCTGCCGAGGGTCGGCACCGGGGCCACCGGCGGCCACCGCCGCCTCGGCGGCCAACACCCGGAGGGCGTCGTCCAGGCCCTGGTGGTCGGCGGGCGTCGGCCACGACCGCACGAGGTCACGCCGGCGTGGTGCGGTCAGCAGGCCCACCGCCGACAGCACCCCGGCCCGACCCGGCACCACGACGGCCTGCATGCCCAGCGCGTCCGCCAGCTCGGCGGCGTGCAGCGGGCCGGCACCGCCGAAGGCGACCAGCGCCAGGCGCCGGGGATCGACGCCCCGCTCCACGGAGACAGCCCGCAACGCCTGCTCCATGTTGGCGTTGACCACGGCGATCACGCCCTCGGCGGTCACCCCCGCCCTCGCCAGCGCGGCCTCGGCCGCGGACGTATCGAGCTCCAGCCCCCCGAACGCCGACCGGGCCGGGATCCGCCCGGCCACGAGGTTGGCGTCGGTGACCGTGGCCGCGGTCCCGCCCTGCCCGTAGCAGGCGGGCCCGGGCCGGGCCCCGGCGCTCTCCGGACCCACCACCAGCGCACCACCCGCATCCAGGCGGGCGATCGAGCCGCCCCCGGCCCCGATCGTGTGCACGTCCAGCGAAGGGAACCGCACCGTGAACCCACCCACCTCCCGCTGCGCCGCCGGCGCCGGCTCGCCGTCCAGGATCAGGCACACGTCGGTCGAGGTGCCGCCCATGTCGAAGGTCACCGCGTCGGGGAAGCCGTTGGCGGCCGCCGCCGCGGCGCCCGCCCGCACACCGCCGGCGGGGCCCGACAGGAGCAGCGCGGCCGGCAGGTCGGCGGCGTCGGCCGGGGGCAGCAGCCCGCCGGCCGAGGTCATCACCAGCACCTCGTCGGCGAGGGCGCGGAGGCTGCGCAGGTACCCCCGGGTCCGGGGCCGCAGGGAGGCGTTGATCACCGTGGTGACGGTGCGCTCGTACTCCCGCATCTCCGGGGAGACCTCGTGCGAGCAGACCACGTCGAGCCCACGCTGGCGGAGGTGGTCGGCCACCGCCCGCTCGTGGTCGGGGTACAGGTCGGCGTGGAGGAGGCAGACGGCCACGGCGTCGAAGGCGGCAGCCCCGCCGCCCCCGGCGCCCGCACCGCCGACTTCGCCGACCCCGGTCAGCTCCGGCGACAGCGACGACAGGTCGAGCGGCTCGACCACCGTGCCGTCGGCGGCCACCCGGCCCCGCACCTCGAAGCGCAGCTCGCGGGGCACCAGCGGCGCCGGCCGGTCGGCCAGCTGGTCGTACAACGACGGCCGGTCCTGGCGGCCGATCTCGATCACGTCCCCCAGCCCGGCGTCGGTCACGAGCGCCACCCGCGCCCCCCGCCGCTCCAGGAGGGCGTTGGTCGCCACCGTCGTGCCGTGGGCCAGCAGCGACGGGCGCACGCCGAGCGCCTCCAGGCCCGCGGCCACGGCCCGGGCCGGGTCGTCGGGGGTCGAGAGCACCTTGGTCGACCGCCCGTCGGCCGCCACCACGTCGGTGAACGTGCCGCCCGTGTCGACTCCCACCTGCACCGCGACCACCCGCCCCTCAGCCGCCGATGGTGCCGCTGCTGGCCGCCTGCTGCGTGCGGGCGGCGGCCACGGCCAGCTCGTCCACGAGGTCGTTCATCCGGTCGCCGGAGTGGCCCTTCACCCACCGGAAGGTCACGTCGCCGCGCTTGCGGTACAGCTCGATGAGCGGCTCCCAGAGGTCGCGGTTGGCGACCGGCTTGCGGGCCGAGTTGACCCAGCCCCGGCGGAGCCAGCCCTCCCACCACCGGTCGCGGAAGCAGTTGACGACGTAGGTCGAGTCGCTCACCACCTCCAGCGGCCCGGGGAGCGCCTCGAGCGCCCGCAGCACGGCGGTGATCTCCATGCGCTGGTTGGTGGTGCGGCGCTCGGCGCCGCTGGCGTACGGCCCGTCCGGCACGGCCCAGGCCCAGCCCCCGGGGCCGGGGTTGCCCAGGCAGGCGCCATCCGTGAACACGACGGTCTTCCCCGCCTCGTTCTTCGACATCGTCGCAAGCTAACGCGCCGCCCGGCCCACGCTGTGCCGCCGATCGACCGCCGTCGGGCACCGCTCGTGGCGAGCGTCACCACTCTGACGGCAGGTAACAATCCGGGACGTGATCGGAGGCGCCCGGAACAGGGGCACAATGGGGCGATGATCATCGACGGGTTCGTCCATCAGCTCCCCGACATCGATCCCGGGCAGACGCAGGAATGGCTCGACTCGCTCGATGCGGTGGTCGACGCCCACGGCAAGAGCCGGGCCCGGTTCATCATCTCCAAGCTGCTCGAACGGGCCCGTGAGCTCCAGGTCGGCACCCCGGCGGCGGTGTCGACGCCCTACGTCAACACCATCCCGCCGGAGGAGGAGCCGTGGTTCCCCGGCGACTTCGAGCTCGAGCGCCGCATCCGGGCGTTCATCCGCTGGAACGCCGCGGTGATGGTGATCAAGGCCAACAAGCACGCCGACGGGATCGGCGGCCACCTGTCGACGTTCGCGTCGTCGGCGGCGCTCTACGACGTCGGCTTCAACTGGTTCTTCCGGGGCAAGAAGGACGGCCTGGCCGGCGACGCGGTCTACATCCAGGGCCATGC
>DATCLV010000408.1:0-10509 GCA_036563745.1 Acidimicrobiales bacterium
CAGCGGACGATGTCGCACCCGGCCATCGCCAGGTCGTAGATCTGCTGCAGGGTGCCCTCGACGTCGGCCGTCTTGGTCGTCGTCATCGACTGGACGGTGATCGGCGCCCCGTCCCCCACCGCGACGCTGCCCACCATCACCCGCCTCGTCTTGCGGCGCGGGTAGGAGGACTGCCCGAGTTCCATTGGCCTCTCTGCCTCTCTAGATCGGGTCGACGATGTCGAGGTACAGGCTCGTCACCCCGAGGATGACGAGCACCATCACCACCGCGTACGCCACCGGGAGGAGCTTGGTGACGTCCGCGTGGTACCTCTGGCCGTTCCGCGAGCGGATCCGCTCGTAGATGGCGACGCTGGCGTGCCCCCCGTCGAACGGGAGGAGGGGCACGAGGTTGAGGATGCCCACGAACACGTTGATCAGCAAGAAGACCGGCAGCAGGTTGCGCAGCCCGTTCTCGCCGGCGTCGGAGCCGAGGCGCACCACGCCCAGGATCGACAGCATGCGGTCACCGCCCTCGCCGGACTCCCCCGCCTCGACCTCGGCGCCCTCGGAGCTCGACGAGCTGGAGCCCTGGCTCACCGTGTCGAGGTAGTTCCCGATCCCCTCCGGGCTGAAGAAGCTGCCCAGGGCCACCACCGACTGCCACGTGACCTCGCCGGTCTCGGTGATCGCCCGGCCCACCGCCTCGATGGGGCCCACCGTCTCGGTCGGGTACTTCGGCCCGACGCCCAGGAAGACCGATCCCGGCGTGCCGCCGATGCCCTCGGGCCGGCCCACCAGCTCGGTGGTCACGTCGAACCGCTCGTCACCGCGGACGAGGGTGATCGTCACCTCGTCGCCCACCTCGCGGTCGCCGATCTCCCGCTGCACGTCGTCCCAGGTCTCCACCGGCTCGCCGTCGAAGGCCACGATCCGGTCGCCCGACTCGATGCCGGCCGCCTCGGCCGCGCTGTCCGGCGTGACCCCGTCGACCGACCAGTTCGTCTCCTTCGCCGCGAGCTCCGACGGGGCGAGGCCCAGCGGCTCGCCGCCCTCCACACCCACGAGGGCGAACATCACGAACAGGATCACGAACGCCTGCACCAGGTGCGTCGCCGGGCCGGCCAGCACGACGACCAGGCGCTTCGGGAACGACTGCTGGCGGTAGGCCCGCGGCTCGTCCTCGGGCGGCACCTCGTCGAGGTTGTTCATCCCGATGATGCGCACGTACGCCCCGGCCGGGACCGCCTTGATCCCGTACTCGGTCTCGCCCCGCCGGAACGACCACAGGCGCGGGCCGAAGCCGATGAAGAACTCGGTGACCTTCATGCCCGCCCACTTGGCGGCCAGGAAGTGCCCCAGCTCGTGGAACGTGATCATCAGGATGATCCCGATGATCATCAGGACCAGCGGCAGCCGGCCCGTCACGCTGAGCAGCGCCAGCAGCCCCACGCCGGCGATCAGCGGGACCGGGTTGGCCCGCTGGACCTCCCCCGGGGCCTGCCCGGGCGCCGGGGGCGGCGGCGTGGGTGGGAGGGTCGACGGGGCCGCCCAGGGCCGGTCGCCGCCCGCGACGTCGTCGGGCTCCTGCGGCAGCTGGTTGTCCGACTTCATCAGCGAGCGGTCCTCTCCAGTCGGTCCTGGGCGATCACCCGGCGGGCCGCGTGACGGGCCCGCCCGTCGGCTTCGACGATGGCCTCCACGCCGTCCGCCACCCCTAGATCATGCCCGTCGAGGACGGATTTGAGAACGTCGGGGATCGCCGACCAGGCCAGGCGCCCGTCGAGGAAGGCGGCCACCGCCTCCTCGTTGGCCGCGTTGAGCGCGGCCGGCGCCGTCGCCCCCATCCGACCGGCCTCGTAGGCCAGGCCCAGGCACGGGAACGCCTCGTGGTCGGGCGGCTCGAACTCCAGCCGGCTGGCGGTCGCCCAGTCGAGCCGGCCGAACGGCGTCGTCAGCCGGTCCGGCCACGCCAGGGCGTAGCCGATCGGGCCCCGCATGTCGGGCAGCGACAGCTGGGCGATGGTCGCGCCGTCGGTCAGCTCGACCATCGAGTGCACGACCGACTGCGGGTGCACCACCACCTCGATCCGGTCGTAGGGGACGCCGAACAGCTCGTGGGCCTCGATGACCTCCAGGCCCTTGTTCATCAGCGTCGACGAGTCCACCGTGATCTTCGGTCCCATCGACCAGGTCGGATGGGCCAGGGCGTCCTCGACCGTCACGTCGGCCAGCTCGGCGCGGGTGCGGCCCCGGAACGGGCCGCCGCTGGCGGTCAGCACGATCCGCGCCACCCGGGAGGCGTCGCCGCTGGCGTTGGCCCGCAGGCACTGGTGGACCGCGCAGTGCTCGGAGTCGACCGGGACGATGTGGCCCGCGCCCGGCTGCGCCAGCGTCGCCTGCACCACCGGGCCCCCGGCGATCAGCGACTCCTTGTTGGCCAGCGCCAGGCGGCGGCCGGCCTGCAGCGTGGCCAGCGTGACCTCGAGACCGGCGAAGCCCACGACCGCGTTCACGCACACGTCGGCCTCGGTGCCGATCTCCGCCAGCGCCGCCTGGCCGGTGCGCAGCTCGGTGCCCTCCGGGAGGCGGCTCGCCAGCTCCGCGGCCTTGGCCGGGTTCGGGTCGGCGAGCACGACGACCTCGGGCCGCAGCTCCTCGGCCTGGGCGGCCAGCACGTCGATCGACGACCAGGCCGCCAGGGCCGTCACCCGGAAGCGGTCGGGCTCGGCGCGCACGACGTCGATCGTCTGCGTGCCGATGGACCCGGTCGAGCCGGCGACTGCGACCGTGGTGATCGTCTCGGACACGGCCTCACCTTAGGTGAGCGACGACCGACCCGAGCCTCGGTGGCGGGTCGCGTTCAGCGGATCAGCGGCGGAACGGCGGCGGATCGAGGCGGATCAGAGGACGAAGAAGTCGCTGACCCGCGCCAGGTACCAGATGGCGGGCAGGACGAACAGCAGGGCGTCGAAGCGGTCGAGCACCCCGCCGTGCCCGGGCAGCAGCGTGCCCATGTCCTTGATGCCGAGGTCGCGCTTGATCAGCGACTCGGCCAGGTCGCCCACCGGCGCCACCAGCGCGACCACCAGGCCGATCTTCAGCCCCTCCACCGGGCTGTCGAACGGCGCCGGACCGACGGCCCCCAGCGCCACGCCGGCCAGCAGGGCGACCACCATGCCACCCACCAGGCCCTCGATCGTCTTGTTGGGGCTGGCCGCCGACAGCGGCCGCGAGCCGGCGCTGCGCCCCACGAACAGGGCGCCCACGTCGTAGCCGATGGTCGGCACGATGGCGGCCACCAGCAGCGGAATGCCGAACGGCGACATCGACAGCAGCAGGCCCGCGAACGAGCCGAACAGGCCCACCCAGCAGATGCCGAGCAACGTGGCCCCGACGTTGGCCATCGGCCGCTCGCCGCCGGCGTCGATCAGGTACCAGGCCAGGCACACCACCATGCTCAGCACGAGCACCAGCGGCAGCGCCGCCTCGCCGTAGTTGTAGGCGGCCAGGACCATGCCGACGGTGGCGACCACGCCCACCGGCATGAGCGGGTCGAACCCCGCCCGCTGGGTGGCGGTGAAGTACTCGAAGGCCGCGTAGCCCAGGACCCCGGTGACCAGGACCATGGTGGCGGCCGTGCCGACCTGGAAGAGGATGAGGGCGGCGACCACCAGGCCGACGCCCACGGCCGCGGCCGTGCGCATGTCGCGGTCGGCGCTGCGGCTTGGGCCACCCGGGCCACCCGGCCCACCGGGCCCGCCGGGGCCGCGGCCGCCACCGCCGCCGCGGCGCCGGCCGAGGGGCTCGTCGCGGGGCGGGCGCCGGGGCGCGTCGGGCGGCTCGACGTAGGCCTGGCCCGGCACGTCGCCGTACGCGTCGTCGCCGTAGGTGTCGTCGTAGGACTCGTCGTACTCGACCGGCGCGTAGGGGGCGGGGGTGCCGCCGGAGGGCGCCGGCCGGGTCGGGTAGCCGCGGTCGTCATAGGCCGGCTGGTCGTAGGCCTGGTCGCGGTAGGCGTCCTCGTAGGCGTCGCCGGGGGCGCCGCCGGCCGGGCCGCCCGGCGCGTCGAACACCGACCGGCCCGGGGTGGGCTCCTCGTACTCGTCGTAGACCACGTGCTCACCCCGGCGGCGGGGTTCGCGGGGCTCGTCGTCACGCCAGCGCGGGCCGGCGGAGGCCACGGTCGACCACGGATCGGCGTCGTCGCCCCCGTAGGAGTCGTGGCGGGTCATGTTCGGGACCTCCTCGGCGGCGGACTCGGCCCAGTGGGACAGGTCGTTCGGGGCTCGGTGCCGTTCGACCGGCACCACGGGCGGGCGTTCGAAGTGCTCCGCGTCGACGCTGTCGTCGAGCGGGAAGCGCACGGCGGGCCGGGGCCCGTCGGCGGGGGGTTGGGTGGGCCGGTCACCGTAGCGGGGCCGGTCGGGGCGGAAGCGCGGCTGGGCGTCACCCCGCTGGACGACCTCGGCGGCCTCGTCCGGGCCGATGATCCGCACGCCCTCGCTCGGGTCGTGAGGATCTCGCGGCCGGTTCGGCTGACGGTCATCCCAGTCGCTCACAACGATCTCCCTCTAGCGGCCCGCCGCTCCACCGGCCATCGGCCGATCCCCCCATGTTGGCGTGCCTGGCGCGGTGGATGGTGGCAATGGTCGCTCTCCATGGCCGGATCCAGCCTCGACGTCCTCGACAGCGGCGGCGACGCCCACGTCACGGCCCTCGACGGGGCCGGGCCGCCGGGGCCGTTCGGCGCTCAGACCTCGAGCAGCTCCTGCTCCTTGGCCTCGAGGGCCTTGTCGATCTCGGCCTCGAACTGGTGGGTGAGCTTGTCGAGCTCCTTCTCGGCGCGGACGAGGTCGTCGGCGGAGATCTCCCCGTCCTTCTCCAGGGCGCCGAGGTCGTGGCGGCCGGCCCGGCGCAGGTTGCGGATGCTGACGCGGCCCTCCTCGGCCATGCCCCGCACGACCTTCACCAGCTGCTTGCGGCGCTCCTCGGTGAGGGGCGGGAAGCTCAGCCGGATCACCTGGCCGTCGTTGCTCGGGGACAGGCCCAGGTCGCTCTGCTGGATGGCCTTCTCGATCGCCCCCATCGAGCTCTTGTCGTAGGGGCTGATCACCAGCGTCCGGGCCTCGGGCACGGTGAAGCCGGCCAGCTGCTGGAGGGGCACCTCGCTGCCGTAGTAGTCGACCGGCAGCTTCTCGACGAGCGCCGGCGCGGCCCGACCGGTGCGGACCCCCGAGAACTCGGCCCGGGCGTGGCTAACGGCCTTGGCCATGCGCTCCCGCGCATCGTCCAGGATCATCGAGATCATCTCGTCGCTCACCGGCGGGCTCCTTCCGCTCAGCTAGTGGATGAGGGTACCGATCGTCGCACCTTCGACGATCGAGCGGATGTTGCCCTTGCCGAGCAGGTCGAACACCACGATCGGCAGGTCGTTGTCCATGCACAGGGTGATGGCGGTCGAGTCCATCGCCTTCAGGCCGCGGTTGAGCACGTCGAGGTAGTGGACCTCGTCGAGCTTCGTCGCGTCGGGGTTGGTCCGGGGGTCGTCGGTGTAGATGCCCTCGACCCCCGAGTGCGTGCCGCGCAGCATCGCATCCGCCTCGATCTCCACCGCCCGCAGCGCGGCCGCGGTGTCGGTGGTGAAGAACGGGTTCCCGGTGCCTCCGGCGAAGATGACCACCCGCCCCTTCTCCAGGTGGCGGATGGCCCGCCGCCGGATGTAGGGCTCGGCCACCTGGGCCATGTGGATCGCCGTCTGCACTCGGGTGGGTTGCCCCAGCCGCTCCAGGGTGTCCTGGAGGGCCAGGGCGTTCATGACCGTGGCGAGCATGCCCATGTAGTCGGCCTGGGCGCGGTCCATGCCCGTCTCCGACCCGGCGATGCCCCGCCAGATGTTGCCGCCGCCGACGACCACGGCGACGTCGACGCCCGCGCTGCGGACGTCGACGATCTCCGAGGCCACGAACTCTGCGATGCCCGCGTCGATGCCGTAGCCGGCGTCGCCCGCGAAGGCCTCTCCCGAGAGCTTCAGCAGAACCCGGCGATAGCCCACCTCACCCGCCGAGGAAGATCTGGGCGTACCCGACCAGCTCGGCGCCGGCACCGGACACGAGTTGGGCGATCGTCTGCTTCTCGTCGCGGACGAACGGCTGGTCGAGCAGCACCCGCTCCTTGTACCAGCCGTTGAGCCGGCCCTCGACGATCTTGGGCAGCGCCGCCTCGGGCTTGCCCTCGGCCTTGCTGATCTTGGTGAGCGTCTCGCGCTCCTCCGCGACCACCTCGGCGGGCACGTCCTCGCGGCGGAGGTACTCGGGCTTGGTGAAGGCGATGTGGACGGCGACGTCGTGCGCCACCTCCTGCGTGCCGCCGGACAGGACCACGATGACGCCGTTGACGCCCCGGCCCTCCTGGCGGTGCAGGTAGGTGTCGACCACCTGGCCCGGCTCCACGTCGACCTTGGCCGTGCGGCCGATGTCGATGTTCTCCTTCAGCGTCACCTTCAGGTCGTCGACCGCGTCCTTGTAGCGGTCGAGGCCGGCCTGGCCCTCGGCGACGAAGGCGTCGGCCAGGTCCTGGGTCAGCTTGATGAAGGCGTCGGACTTCGCCACGAAGTCGGTCTCGCACTTGAGCTCGACCAGCGCCGCGCTGCCCTCGCCCACGGCGTAGGCGACGGCGCCCTCGCTGTTCTCGCGGTCGCTGCGGGTGTCGGCCTTCGCGAGGCCCTTCTCACGGAGCAGCTTCTTGGCCGCCTCCATGTCGCCGTCGGTCTCCTGGAGCGCCTTCTTGGCGTCCATCATCCCAGCGCCGGTGGCCTGCCGAAGGGCTTGTACGTCCTTGGCGGTGAACTCGGCCATGTGTCTCAGGACTCCTCGGGGGTGGTGGTGTCGGGCGTGGGAGGCACGGTCTCCTTGGAGTCGGCGTCCTTCTCCTTGGAGGCCGCGCGGGACTCGGCGATGCGGGCGTCGCGCTGCTGGGCCTCGGCGAGCGCCTGACGGCGGGCCTCGGCCTGGGCGGCGGCCACCCGGGCCTCCTCGTCGGCCGAGCGCTCGGGGACCGGGCGGTTGGCCCGCTTGTTGGCGATGAGGCGACCTTCCTCGACGGCGTCGGCGATCACCCGGCACAGCAGCGAGCCGGAGCGGATCGCGTCGTCGTTGCCGGGGATGACGTACTGGATCACGTCGGGGTCGCAGTTGGTGTCGACCACCGCCACGACGGGGATGCCGAGCTTGTTGGCCTCGGTGACGGCGATGTGCTCCTTCTTCGTGTCGAGCACGAAGACGGCGCTGGGCAGCTTGTCCATGTTGCGGATGCCGCCGAGGTAGCGCTCGAGCTTGTCGAGCTCGCGGCCGAGCAGGAGGGCTTCCTTCTTCGGCATGGCCGCGAACTCACCCGAGTCGCGCATGCGCTGGTACTCCTGCATCTTGGCGACGCGCTTGGAGATGGTCTGGAAGTTGGTGAGCATGCCGCCCAGCCACCGCTGGTTGATGTACGGCATGCCGCACTTCGTGGCGAACTCCTCGACCGGGTCCTGCGCCTGCTTCTTCGTGCCGATGAAGAGGATGGTGCCTCCGTCGGCGACCGTGTCACGCACGAAGGTGTACGCGGCCTCGATGCGCTTCAGGGTCTGGGTGAGATCGATGATGTAGATCCCGTTGCGCTCGCCGAAGATGAAGCGCTTCATCTTCGGGTTCCAGCGCCGGGTCTGGTGGCCGAAGTGGACTCCGGCCTCCAGCAACTGCTTCATGGTGACGACAGCCACGTGAGGCTCCTTTTCCCATCGGTTGGTCGTCGCCGGTCCGGCACCCGTGCAGGGTGACCGTGGGATGGACCAGCTGCGTTTGAGCAAGAGAACGGTCGGCGTGCGCCGACCGAACGGGCATGTTACCTGGTACCGGAGAGGGCCGTGAACCCTGCCAGGTCCTCCAGGTAGGAGATCCCGTGGCCCAGCAGGTGCTCCTCGATCACCTCCTCGGGCGCCTCGCAGCGGGGCGGCTGCCCGGCCAGCGCCCGGGCGATCTCGCCGGTGGTCTCGGGGTGGGCGACGAGGTCGCCGTGGGCGTGCCGCCCGGACAGCGACACGACGACGTGCCGCGCCCCGTCGACCTGGGTGTTGGGCAGCGGGACCACGACGTCGCCGCTGGCGGCGATCGACACCAGCCGCACCCCGGGCGGCGGCGGGCCGACCTCGCGGAGCATCGTGACGACCGGCGAGGTGGCCGACAGCTCGGCCAGCGCCGCGCCGTCGGGGTCGAGCCCGGTGTCGACGAGCTCCTCGACGACGTCGAGCTCCACGTTGCCGACGAGGCCGGTGTTGGCGGCGGCCACCGCCGTGGCCAGGTCGGCCCCCTGGTGCGGCGAGCCCATCGTGACGACGATCCCGAGCCGCCCGAGATCGAAGCCCTGCTGCGCCAGGTCCAGGAGGGCCAGCCGGGTCACGACGCCGCCCATCGAGTGGGCGTACAGGTCGAGGGTGGCGCCCGGGTGCTCCTCGGCCAGCCGGGCGATGGTCGCCGCCAGGCGCTGACCGGCGGCGACCAGGCGGCCCTGGGTGTCGGGCGACGTGTAGGGCCGGCCGTCGAGGGTGTAGCTGAACCGCTCGACGGCGTCGGGCGCGTAGCCGAGGGCGTCGGTGCGGAGACGGTCGACCGACGCCGACCGGCTCGACGACCCGAGCCCGCCGACCAGCAGCGCCCGCCGGCGCTGGCCGGCGACCGGCCGGGTGGGCGCCGGCCCGTGGCTGCACGGGGCCGACGCCGCGGCGTCGAGCCGGTCGGCCAGGCCGCGGCTGACCTCGACCGCTCGCACGACCGGGTGGGCCTCGACCGCGTAGTGCCGCTCGAGCCGGTGGCGGGTGGCCAGGGCGAGGGCCCCGGGGCGGACGAGGCCCTCGACGTCGCCGGCATCGGCTTCGGGCCCTTGCGCCAGGGCCCGGCCGAGCCCGGCGGCCACCACGTCGCCGTCGAGCGCGCCGCCCCACGCCGGGCGGCCGTGGACGACCGCGTCGGGCGCGTCGGGCGGGCGACCCCCGGGCGGGACCTCGAGCGGGAGCAGCTCGCCCCGCCCCGGCCGGCCGGTGTCGGGGGCGGCGGCGAACAGCGACGCCGGGTCGACGTAGGCGTCGCCCCGCCGGGCGCCGAGGTGGAACGCACCGCCGGCCCGGCCGACCACGGCACCCCGCCGGACGACCTGCCCGAGCCGCACGTCGATCCGCCGCAGCCCGGAGTAGCTGGTCCGGATGCCGTCGGCGTGGGCGATGGTGACGTGCAGGCGGCCGCCGACCTGCCCGGCGAAGGTGACCTGCCCCTCGGCGGTGGCCCGCACGACGGTGCCCGGCACCGTGGCGTACTCGATGCCCCGGTTGCCGGGCCCGTAGGGCGTGGCCGGCGGCCGGAACGGGTCGCGCACCGGCGCCGCGACCGGCGGCTCGTGGACGACGACCCCGCCCTCCTGCGCGGCCGCCGCTCCCCCGCCCACGGCCCACCCGAGCACGACCAGCGCCAGGCCCGTCACCACGACCCCGACCACGGCACCCGCTCGGGCCGCGGCCCGGTGGGCCCACCGCCACCCGGCGTTGCGTCGCCGGCCACCGCGCCACCCGACGGCGCGCGGCCCGGCACGGCGCCGTCCGACACCCCGGTGGCCGACGTGGGGGTGGCGTTCGCCGGGGGCGTCGCCGCGGCCGTGACCCGGGCCCGGACCCTGGCCCCGACCCCACCCCCGACCCTGGCCGAGGTCAGGCCCGGGGGTGGGTCTCGTCGAAGACCTGGCGGAGGCGCTCCCGCGAGACGTGGGTGTAGCGCTGGGTGGTGGACAGGTCGGCGTGGCCGAGGAGCTCCTGGACCACCCGGAGGTCGGCACCCCCGTCGAGCAGGTGGGTGGCGAAGGTGTGCCGGAGGGCGTGGGGGTGGGTGGGCGACGGGGCCCGACGGTCGACGATCCGCCGGACGTCGCGGGGGGACAGGCGCCGACCCCGGCGGTTGAGGAAGACCGCGGCGGCGGGCGTCCCGTCGTGGACGAGGAGGGCCCGACCGGTGCCGAGCCATCGGCGGAGGGCGGCCACGGCGGGATCGCTGAGCGGGACGATGCGGTGCTTGCCGCCCTTGCCCCGGACCAGCATCCGGGCCCGCCCGAGATCGACGTCGTCGACGTCGAGGGCCGACAGCTCGGCCACCCGCACGCCGCTGCCGTAGAGCAGCTCGAGCACGGCGTCGTCACGGTCGCGCAGGGCAACGGCGAGATCGTCGTCGCCCCCACCGGCCGAGCCGACAGGGGGCGGGGCGTCGAGCAGGGCCCGCAGCTCGTCGGGCTTGAGCACCCGGGGCAGGCGCGCCTCTCCCTGGGGGGCGCTGAGCCCGACGGCCGGATCGGCGGTGACGAGGCCCCGGCGCCGGAGCCAGCCGAAGTAGCGGCGGAGGGCCGAGGCCCGGCGGGCGATGGTGCGGCGCTTCCGGCCGGTGGTGGCGAGGAAGGCCAGGTACCGGCGGAGCGTGAGCCGCTGGACCTCGCCGGGACCGCCCAGACCCAGCC